>JAJZYI010000003.1 GCA_021798135.1 Actinomycetes bacterium
GCCGGTGCCGGTGCCGGTGCCGGTGCCGGTGCCTGGGCCTGCTCGCGGGACACGTCCGCCCGCCCGGCGCGCCGGCTGCGCCGCCCCGCGCCGCCACGCGAGGGGGACGCTGCGCCCCCGCCCGGTGCAGCGCTCACGACGCCCGGGGCCTCACCACGGTGCAGGTCGGCCACCACGGGCGACCGGGCGAGGACCAGGCCCCCGGCGCAGAGCAGCAGCAGCGACACCGACTCGATGACGCCCCTGCCGCCGGACGTCTGCAGCTGGTCGCCGAACAGGCCGATACCGATGCCGATCGACGCCAGGGGGTCCAGGATGACGAGCGTCGACTGCGACGCCGTGACCGGCCCGGCGTGGAAGGCGTTCTGCGCCAGGAAGACGCCGGCCAGCCCGGCGGCCGCCATGGCGTACAGGGGCCAGTGCACGAAGATGCTGTCCCAGCGGTTCGACGCCAGGAGCATGACCTGCCGGATCAGCGACGCCGTGAAGGCGAACATGACGGCCGCCGACGCGCCGAACATCGCAGCCCGCCACTGTGGCGAGCCGAACTGGGCGAGCGCGACCGCGACGGCGCACGCGGCGAGCACGGAGAACGACACCAGGCCCCACACCTCGAGGTCCGGGACGCGCGGACCCGGACGCGGGGACGCCGCCACCAGGAACACGGCCAGGCCACCGGCCCCGAGGACGGCGCCCGCCCACTCGCGCCAGTCGATGGGCAGCCGGAACCACAGGCCCAGGATCGCCACCAGGAACGGCAGCTCCAGGGTCAGCACGGGCTGCACCGAGCTCAACGGTCCATAGTGCAGGGCTGCGGCCTGGAAGACGAACCCCGCGGCCATCACGGCGAAGCCCAGCAGCCACACCTTGCGGCGCACCGCGTACGCCAGCAGCCGCAGGCGCATCGACGCCTCCGCCGGCGCCTCGCGCACGCCGAGGCGCTGCAGGATCGTCGTCAGCGCGTTGGCCAGAGCCGCGCCGACCGCGAGCAGGTAGGCCACACCCGTTGTTCTACCGCGTCGGGCGCCCGGATCGGCGCTCCGCGGCACCTCCACCAACACTCCCCGCGCGCACTGCCCGGACGTGCGCGCGCACGCACGCCCGCGCGCACGCCCGGACATCCGGACGCCCGCACGGCGTGCTCGCCGCCTCAGTCGACGGCCCGCCACCCGGGCGCGCCGCTCCCGGGCCACGGCAGCGCCGCCACGTAGGACCAGCTCCGCCGGTGCAGCGCCGTGGTGCCGTAGCCGTCCAGGGCACGGCGGTGGGCCGGCGACGGGTACCCCTTGTTCCGGTCGAAGTCGAACGGCGGGAAGTGCGGCGCCGCCCGCCGCATGATCCGGTCCCTCGTCACCTTGGCGAGCACGGACGCCGCGGCGACCGATGCGCACGTGCCGTCAGCCCGGACCACGGTGTGCACCGCCGGCCGCTGCCGGTCGCCGGCCGCGGGCCCCTGGCCGCCGCTCTCCACCGCGACGAGGTCGAGCGCCCGCGACGCGTAGTCGAGGTTCCCGTCGAGGATGAGCACGGACGGCCACCGGTCACCGGCCAACCCGCCGAGCGCGCGGGCGCACGCGAGCGCCAGCGCCCGCGTCATCCCGAGCTCGTCGCACTCCGACGGGCTCGCGTGGCCAACGGCCCATGTCGCGCACCAGCGGCCGACGGGCTCGAACATCGCTTCGCGCACCGGCTCGTCCAGCAGCTTGGAGTCCGCCAGGCCCGGCAGGATCGCGGCCCCGGGCGCGACGACGGCGACGCCCACGGAGACCGGGCCTGCCCAGGCGCCGCGGCCCACCTCGTCGACCCCGGCGACCAGGCAGCCGGGCAACGCCAGGGACGCCTCGGTGTCGAGCGTCGGGGTGGGCCGCCGCCCGCGCCGGGCGCCGGTGGTCGTGCCCTCGCCGCGGCCCGGCGTGCCGCCAGCCGGAGCCGTCCGGGTGCCGCCCGGGGTGCCGCCCGGGGTGCCGGCATGGGTGCCGGCCAGCCTGCCGGCCTGCGTGCCGGATTGCGTGCTGGCCGAACCTGTGGCAGCTCCCCTGCCATCTCCGCCTGCTGCCTTGCGCCGGCGGCTGGGTGCGCTCATGATGGTCGGGGCCGCTCGGCACGCAGCCTCGGCGGCCGGTCTCCCTCGACGTTGGAACGCCGGAGCGTGATGCTCATGCCCACCGTCCTGCCCGACGAGGAAGCAACCGACCGCCGACGGGCGCGGCGCCCGGTCACCGGCAAGCCACCGGCTGCCGCTGGCCCCCAGCAGCGCGATGTCGGCGCGTCGAGGCTCGCGCAGCGCCCCGCCCGGCACGCCACGGCCTTGGGCTCCGGCCCCGCGAACGCCGGGCCGGCTCCCCAGGCCTTCGTCCCCCCGAGCGCCGGGCCGGCTCCCCGGGCCGTCGGCACGGCCTCGGCGCTGCCTGCTGCCGCCACTCGGGCACGCTCCGTGCCGGACGGCCACGAGCGCCCGGCACGCGACGGCGCTGCACCGTTGGCGCCGCTCAGCGCCGGCACCGGCCGCACTGCCACGCTCTGCGCGGGGACCTCCGTCGAGGTGCGCAACCGGTTCGTCGGGACCTGGTCCCGCGGCTTCGAGGTGGCCGAGCACCTCGACGGCCGGTACCGGCTCCGGCGCCTCTCCGACGGCTGCGAGCTGCCGGGCCTGTTCGATCCCTCGGAGGTGCGCTCCGCCGCCGACCGGTCGCCCTGGACCTGAACGCACGCGTCGGGCCCTCCCGCGCCGTCACCGCCGCTCGCGCTCACCCAGCGCTCCTCAGGGAGCGGTGCTCTCCGCCTCCACCCAGGCCAGGTAGTCACGGCCGCCCCCCACGATCGGCACGGCGACGACCTCCGGCACCTGGTAGCTGTGGACCTCGCCCACCAGCCCGGCGATCTGGTCGACCCGGATGCGCACCGTCTTCAGCGTGCAGATCCATTCCGACGCTGTCGTCACCTCGCCGTCCCACCGGTAGGTCGAGCGCACCGGGCCCGCCACCTGGGCGCACGCGGCCAGCCGGCGCTCGACCGCCAACCGGCCGAGCCGCTCTGCCTCCTCGGCCGTGGGTGCGCTGACCTGGACGATGCACGGCTCGCTCATCGCCCGTGACTGTACGCGACCGGCACTGCGCACGGGCGCCCGCGCTCGGCGGATCCGTGCCACCTGCCGCGGTGACGGTCGGGCACGGCCGCGCCGGGCCCGCACCGCCGGCACCGACCGGGTCACCCACGGGCCTTCCTGCACCGGGTTCGCACCGCCGGCACCGACCGGGTCACCGCAGCTCGCTGCGGCGCACCTTGCCGAGGGCGGTGCGCGGCAGCGCGTCGACGATCCGGACCAGGCGCGGCCGCTTGTACGGCGCCAGGCGCGCCGCCGCCCACTGCAGCAGGCCGTGCTCGTCGACGCTCCCGCCGGCCGGCACCACCCAGGCGGTCACGACCTCGCCCCACTCCTCCGACGGTGTCCCGGTCACCGCTACCTCGGCGACGTCGGGATGCTCGACGAGGACCTGCTCGACCTCGCTCGGGTAGACGTTGAACCCACCCGAGATCACCAGGTCCCCGGCCCTGCCGAGGAGCCTGAGGTAGCCGTCCCGGTCGCAGGCGCCGAGGTCACCGGTGCGGAACCAGCCGTCCCGACGCGACAGGGCCGTCGCGTCGGGGCGCTCCCAGTACCCGGCCCCCACGTTCGGGCCGCGCACGAGGACCTCGCCGTCGTCGTCGACCACCGCGTCGACCCCCGGCAGGCAGGCACCCACGCTCCCGGGACGCCGGTCGCCCTCGACGGGGTTCGACGTGTTCATGAGCGTCTCCGTCAGGCCGTACCGCTCCAGGACGACAACGCCGTCGCCGGACAGGCGCCGGTGCAGCGCGGCGTCGAGCGGCGCCGAGCCGGACACGCACAGCCGCAGCGCCGCCAGCTCGCGTGCCCGGCCGCCGCCCGCCAGCCGGTGGTACATCGTCGGGACGCCGAAGAAGAGGGTGGCCCGGTGCGAGACGGCGGCGTCCAGGACGTCACCCACGTCGAACGCAGGCAGCAGGACCGCCGAGGCGCCGGCGGCCAGCGTGCCGTACAGGCCGACGCACAGGCCGTGGCTGTGGAAGGTCGGCAGCGCGTGCACCAGGCGGTCTTCCGGCTCCCACCGCCAGGCCAGGCGCAGCGCCTCGGCGGAGGCCAGCAGGTTGCCGTGCGTCAGCATCGCCCCCTTGGGCGCCCCCGTGGTCCCCGACGTGTAGCCGATGAGCGCGAGCCGCTCGGCGCTGCCCGGCCCCGGGGCCGCCTGGCCGGCACCACCCGCCCGGGAGCCGGCACCACCCGCCTGGCCGGCACCAGCCGCCTGGCCGGCACCAGCCGCCTGGCCAGCACCACCCGCCTGGCCGGCACCGGCCTCACCGCCCGGGCGGCGCCCACCGGCAGCACCGAAGCGGACCGGCGAGCGCAGGTCGGCGTCGACCGCCACCAGGTCGGCACGCAGGTGGCCGGCGACGGCGCCGATCCGGCCGGCAGCGGTGACGACGGCGGCCGCGGGGCGGGCGTCCGCCACGATGTGGCCGAGCTCGCGCTCGGTGTACGCGGGGTTGGCCGGGACCACCACCATGCCGGCGGCGAGCGCCCCGATGTTGGCCACCACCGCCGCCAGGGAGGTCGGCACCGACCACAGGACGCGATCGCCGGCCTCGAGCCCCAGCGCCCGCAACCGGTCCGCTGCAACGGCCGTCCGCTCGGCCAGCTCACCGGCGCTCACCCACCGCCCCGCGCCACCGGTCCCGTCGAACAGGACGGCGCGGCCCGGCTCCTCCGACCACAGGCGTTGCCATCGAGCCACCAGCGACCCCTCGGCCACCAGGGCAGCCGGGTCCTGGCGCACCCCGTGCACCGCCGGACCGGCCACCTGAGCGCGCATGAGCGCACCGTACCGGCGGGCCGGGTGGCGTGGCGAGCCTGCCCCGCCGCGCCGCCTCGACCTCCCTCCACGGGCTTCGACACCGGCCCATCGGCCCGCGCCCGGACCGGGGGCGACCCCGCGACCGCCGGCCGAAGGGGCCAGCGGGACCTAGCATGCCGCCATGGCCCGACGAGTCGCCGTCGTCCCGCACACCCACTGGGACCGGGAGTGGTACGCGCCGTTCGAGACGTTCCGGCTCCGGCTGGTCGACACCCTCGACGGCCTCCTCACCCTCCTCGAGGACGACCCCTCGTACCGCCACTTCCTGCTCGACGGTCAGCTGGCCATGGTCGACGACTACCTGCAGGTACGGCCCGAGGAGGAGCCGCGCCTGCGACGACTGGCCTCGGCCCAGCGCCTGACCGTCGGTCCGTGGTACGTGCTCATGGACGAGTTCCTCGTCTCCGGCGAGACCATCCTCCGCAACCTGCAAGCCGGCACGGCACGCGCCGCCGAGCTGGGCGGCGCCATGGCCGTCGGCTACCTGCCCGACATGTTCGGCCACGTCGCGCAGATGCCGCAGATCCTCGCCCTGGCCGGCATCGAGCACGCCGTGGTCTGGCGCGGTGTCCCGAGCGCGGTCGGCCGCACCGCCTTCTGGTGGGAGGCGCCCGACGGTTCCACCGTGCGGGCCGAGTACCTCCCCACCGGGTACGGCAACGGGGCAGGCATCCCCGACGACGCCACCACCCTGCTGCGCCGACTGCGCGAGCACGTCGCCGCCGTCGAGCCGTTCCTGGCGGACGGCCTGCTGTACATGAACGGCACGGACCACCAGGCCCCGCAGCCGTGGCTGGGCCGCGTCGTCGCCGAGGCCAACGCCCTGCAGGACGACCTGCACCTCGAGATCACCTCCCTGCCCGCCTACCTCGCCGGCGCGCCGACCGACGGCCTGCCACGCTGGCGCGGCGAGCTTCGGTCCGGGTTCCGCGCCAACGTGCTCATGGGCGTCGCGTCCACACGGGTGGACGTGAAACAGGCGGCGGCCGCCGCCGAGCGCGCCCTGGAGCGCAGGGCGGAGCCGCTGGCGGCGCTGTTCGGGAACCCGGACCGGCGCCCCGAGCGCCTGCTCGAGCTGGCCTGGCGCCAGGTGCTCCGCAACGCCGCGCACGACTCGATCTGCGCCTGCTCGGTGGACGAGGTCGCCGACGCGGTGCTCGGACGCTACGCCGATGCCACCGCCATCGCCGAGGGCGTGGCCGACAGGGCCCTGGCCGACCTGGCCGCCTCGATGGCGGAGGCCGGGACGGTGGTGGTGAACCCCTCGGCCAGGCCTCGCCACGAGCTGGTGGAGCTCGTCATGACCGGCGACGTCCCCGACGAGGTGCAGGTCCTGGAGGAGCCCGCCGCCGCCTTCGGCATCCCCCGGGGTCTCGGCACCCTCACGCTCGACGCCGGCACGGTGCGCTCGATCGTGGGCCTGCTGCCCGACGGCAGCCGGATCGACGACCAGACGTGGATCCACGAGGTGCGGGTGGCGGAGGACGACACGGGCCTCGACATCACCATCGCGCTCGGCCCGGAGGAGCGCTCGGACGTCGACGTGCGCGGCGTGCGCACCGACCTGCTGACCCGCCTGCAGGCCCGGCCCGACGCGCCCGTCCGCGTCCGCCTCGACCAGCCGCCCTCGCGCCGGGTCCTGGCCCGGGTGGGCCCGGTCCCGGGCTTCGGCTGGAGGCACGCCACGCCCGTTCGCGCCGAGCATCCCGTGCGCGCCCACCGGCCCGGCGGGCACGACGGGCCGCTCGTGATGGGCAACGGCCTGGTCGAGGTGGTCGTGGACCCGGCTACGGGGACGTTCGCCGTCGACGGGCTGCCGGGCTTCGGGCGCCTCGTCGACGTCGGCGACCTGGGCGACTCCTACAACTACTCGCCGCCCGACACCGACGTCGTCGTCGACAGCCCCGATCGGGTGGTCGTCACCGAAGGCGACGCCGGGCCCCTGCGCGCCACGGCCACCGTCGTCGCGTCGTACACCTGGCCCGACCACGTCGACGGACCCAGCCGCGCCCGCGTGGGCAGCACGGCCGTGGAGATCACGACCACCGTCGAGGTCCGGGCCGACGATCCTGCCGTCCGCGTGGAGACCACGTTCGTCAACGCCTGCCGGGACCATCGCCTCCGCGTCCACCTGCCGCTGCCCAGGCCGGCGGAGCGCTCCGAGGCCGAGTGCGCCTTCGCCGTCGTGGAGCGGGGCCTCCAGGCCGAGGGGCGTGCCGAGGAGCTCGGCCTGCCCACGTTCCCGTCACGCCGGTTCGTGCGGGCGGGCGGGCTCACGGTGGTCCACGACGGCCTCTGCGAGTACGAGCTCGTCGACGTCCGCGGCGACGCCGGGGACGCCCACCCGGCCCGGGCGCACGAACTGGCCCTGACGGTCCTGCGGGCCACCGGCATGCTCTCGCGCCTCGGCATGGCGTACCGCCCGATGCCGGCCGGTCCGCTCACCCCCGTTCCCGGCCTGCAGATGCTGGGCACGACGGTCCGGGCTCGCTACGCGGTGCGGCTCGGGGCGGGTGACCCGTACGCGCTGGCGGACGAGGTGCTGCTGCCGATGCCGGCGGTCCACACGCTCGGCGGCGGCGACCGGCCACCTGTTGGACAGGCCCTGGACGTCACCGGCGCCGAGGTGTCGAGCGTCAGGCGCGTGCCCGGCGGCCTGTTGGTCCGCGTCTTCAACCCCGGCGCGGCGGCGAGCCGGGTGGGCCTGGGCGGCCGCAGCGGCTGGCTCGTCGACCTGCGTGGCAGGCCCCTGGAGCGCGTGGAGGACGCCTTCGACCTCCGGCCGTTCGGCATCGCCACGCTCCACCTCGCCACGGCCTGACGGCGACGCGCGGACCGCCGCGCTGCACGCGCAGCCACCCGCCGCCGCAGGCGCGCACCGCTGCCCGGCGCCCGAACGCCCGGGACCACCTGGGGCGGGACGCTCCGGCGCCGCTCAGCGCCCGCCGGGTCGGGTCGGGACGCCCCAGAACTCCGACTTGGCGGACCGGGTCATGAGCGACGTGAGCGCGGCGAGGACGGTCTGCGACCCGTCGACCACCGCGGCCACCTGCTCGCCGATGGGCATCTCGACGCCGTGGGCCGCCGCCATGTCGACGAGCGGCCGCGCGCTCTTCAGCCCCTCGGCCACCATCCGCGTCTCGCTCACGACGTCCTCGACGGCGCGGCCCGAGCCGAGGGCCACGCCAACCCCTCGGTTGCGACTGAGCGAGCTGGTGCACGTCGCCACCAGGTCGCCCACGCCCGCCAGGCTGGCCACGGTCATCGGGTCGCCACCCATGGCGACCATGAGCCGTCCCATCTCCACCAGGCCCCGCGTGACCAGCGCGGCGAGCGACGAGTCTCCCAGCCCCAGGCCCACGGACATCCCGGCCGCCAGCGCCAGGACGTTCTTGGTGGCGCCTGCCACCTCGCACCCCACCAGATCGTCGTTGGTGTAGATGCGCAGCCGGTCGGTGTGCAGCAGGGTCTGGACCTCCCTGGCGACCTCCTCGTCGGTCATGGCCACGACCGTCGCCGCAGGCTGCCCGGCGGCGATCTCCCGTGCCAGGTTCGGCCCCGACAGCACCCCCACCGCCCGCCCCGGCAGCTCCTGGGCGAGCACCTCCGTCATCCGGGCGTTGGTCTCGCGCTCCAGGCCCTTGCTCAGGCTGAGCACCGGCACGCCCGCCCCGACGTGCGGTGCCAGCCGCCGCGCCACCTGGCGGAAGCCGTGCGACGGCACCGCCATCACGACCACCGTCGCGTCGGAGACCGCCTCGGCCTCCGACGTCGTCGCCCGCAATCCGGGCGGCAGCACGACCCCCGGCAGGTAGTCCGGGTTGGACCGGTCCACCGTGATGCTGCGTGCCACCTCGGCGCGCCGCGCCCACAGGACCGTCGGGACCCGGCGCGCCGCGATGGCGGCGACCGTCGTCCCCCACGAACCGGCGCCGATCACAGCCACACGGTGGGTCACGGACCCACCCTACGACGGCCCGGGCCGCCGCGGGCGCCCATGCACGACGGGCGTGGGCACGTCCCGATGCACCCGCGGGTGGGGCGACCGCCGGCAGGCCTCGCGCGGCGGCGGCCGGGGACGCCGACCGGCCCGCGTGGGGCGCTCACCGGCAGGCCTCGCACGGCGACGGCGGCGGGGGACGCCGACCGGAGCCGTACACTGGTCCGGGTGGACGGTGCCGAGAGCACGCTCGACACGCCGGGCACCGCGGTGCTCGTGCCCATCAAGTCCTTCCGCACCGCGAAGGCACGCCTCGCTCCGGCGCTCGAACCCGCCGCCCGCGCCGAGCTCGCCCGCCGCATGGCGCTCACCGTGATCGCCGCTGCGTCCCCGCTCCCGGTCGCGGTCGTCTGCGACGACCCGGACGTCGCCCGATGGGCGATCGCACAGGGCGCGTCCGTCGTGTCCGAGCCGGGTCGCGGCCTCAACGGTGCGGTGGCGGCCGGCGTCGACCACCTTCGCCGAACCGGGGCAGAGCGGGTCATCGTCTGTCACGCCGACCTGCCCCGTGCAACCGGGCTGCCCGCGCTGGCCGACCGGGACGGCATCACCCTGGTGCCCGACCGGCGCGACGACGGCACCAACGTGATCTGCCTGCCGACCGCGTGCGAGTTCCGGTTCTCCTACGGGCCAGGCTCCTTCCGTCGCCACCACGCCGAAGCCGAGCGACTGGGCGTCCCCGTCCACGTCGTCCGGCAGCCCGAGCTCGCCTGGGACGTCGACGTCCCCGCCGACCTGCTGGGCGACGTGGCACGCCGTCGATGAGCGCCGACCCGATGCCAGGCGCCGGGCACGACGACCTTGTCCCACCGGCTTTCACGCTGCCGGTCGGCGGCCTGCCCCGCACCGGCCCGCCCACCGTCGACCTCGCCGTGCCCCGGACCGCCGTGGCGGTCGGCGCCCACCCTGACGACGTCGACTTCGGCTGTGGCGGCACGCTGGCCAAGTGGGCGGCGGCCGGCTGCCACACCCACCACGTCGTCCTCACCGACGGCTCCAAGGGGACGTGGGACGCCGACGCCGATCCCGCCGAGCTGGTGGCCACCCGACAGGAGGAGCAGCGCCGGGCAGCCGACATCCTCGGCAGCCGGTCGGTCACGTTCCTCGGGGCGGTCGACGGCGAGCTGCTACCCGGGCGCGACGAGCTGCGCCGCCTGTGCCGGGTGGTCAGGCGCCTCCGGCCCGACGTGGTGATCGGCCACGACCCCTGGCGCCGCTACCGGCTGCACCCCGACCACCGGCACGCAGGCTTCCTCACCGTCGACGCGGTCGTGGCGGCACGCGATCCCGGCTTCTTCCCCGAGCTGCCCGAACCGCCGCACCGACCGCGATGCCTGCTGCTGTTCGAGCCGGACAGCGTCAACCACGTCGAGGACATCGGCGGCGTCATCGACCGCAAGGTGGACGCGCTCCTGGCCCACCGGAGCCAGCATCTGACGACGATGGGCATCGCGGACGGGGCCGGCGACGGCGCCGGCGACGCGTTCGCCGCCGCCGTGAGCCGCCAGGCCGCCGAGCACGGCGCCGTCGCCGGGCTCGGCGCCGGCGAGGCGTTCCATCGCATCGACGATCTCTGACCGCGGTCGCCCGCGTCGTGCGGGGCCCCGCCAGCCGCGCCCCCGTGCGCCATGCTCCGGCTCGCGCGACGAGCAGGGAGCCCATACGGGCTCCCTGCTCGTCATCGGCACATCACCCGCCTGCCGGCTACCCGGCGGTGTAGGTGCCGGCAGCGGGCCGAGCCAGCAGCGGAGGACGGCCGGCGCGCGCACCGGACAGCGGCCACGGCCGCCAGCCGAGCGTCGCCGGGGTACCGCCCCCGCCAGTGATCAGCGGCGCTTGGCGGCCGGCGCCTTGCGAGCCGGCACCCGTGCCGCAGCGACGCGACGCGCCGGCGCCTTCTTCGCCACGGCCTTCTTCACCGGCGCCTTCTTGACCGCGGCCTTCTTGACCGCGGCCTTCTTCACCGGCGCCTTCTTGACCGCGGCCTTCTTCACCGGCGCCTTCTTGACCGCGGCCTTCTTCACCGGCGCCTTCTTGACCGCTGCCTTCGCCGCCGGCGCCTTCTTCGCCGGCGCCTTCTTCGCCGCGGCCCTCGTCGCGGTGGCCTTCGTCGCCGCCGCACGCTTCGTCCCCGAAGCGGCTGCGGGACGGGCGGCGCCGGTCGTCACCACCTTGGGTGCTCCCAGGGGGCTCCGACCGTTCACGATGTCCTTGAACGTCGAGCTGGCAGTGAAGCTCACGCCCTTGCTCGCCGGGATGCGGACCGATGCGCCCGTCTGCGGATTGCGCCCCATGCGAGCGGCACGCCGCGTCGGTCGGAAGGCACCGAACCCGACGACGGCGACACGCCGACCGGCCTTCACCTCACTCACGACCGTGTGCACCAAGGCATTGACGGCGTTCTCTGCATCACGTTTGGCCAACGATGTCGTCTTGCTTATGGCTTCGACGAGCTCCGACTTGTTCACCGCCACCTCCTGAGCGTTGCGGAATCCCCTAATCAAAGAGCCTCCGCGCCCGCAGGTCAAGCATTTCCGTGCACCGGCAGTGGAATTCATGCCGCTTCGACCCTGGGCCTTCGGCATGGGCCGCAAACCGCTGCCCGGCAATGACAGGCGACAGTGGACGAGAAGTCCCGGTTCTGCAAGGATTTTTCTGGTACCCGCCCTGCAGGGCGGAACGCTCGGCACCGCGGCCGACGGCTGCGGTGGGATCGGCCACCGCCACGCCAGCGTCAGGCCCGCCACCGCCCCAAGGACTTCCCTCGGCGCGTCGCGGCGCCCCGGAAGGCTCTCGCCGGAGGCTCCGGCCAGCTGGCACTCCTCCGCACGGGAGGGACCGTGCACGTCACACGCCGCCCGGCGCGCGTGCCGCCGGCGGCTCGCCGGCCGGCCACCGCCGGCCGCGTCGCCACCCGCCGCTCGGAGCGTGCACGCTCGGGCTCCAGTGCCCCCACCGCCCACCAACCTCCGGCCGCGGCCGCTCCGGTGCCCGCCAGCCCGCCACCGGTGTCGCGCCGCCGACGCCATCCCGCCGCCAGGGAGGACCCCCGCATGACCACCGGACCCGACCGCACGCCGCGGACCGCCACGCGCCCGTCGCCACCCGGCGGCACCGAGCGCGCCCGCGCCGCCCACGCGTTCGGCGAGGTGCTCGCCCGCGCCGCCACCGGCGGCGGCGGGGCCTACCTCGGCGCCACGCACGAGGGGTGGGTGTGGTCCGGGAGCGAGCACGCCGCGCTCGTCCTCGGGCCACCCCGGGCCGGCAAGACGAGTGCCGTCGTCGTCCCTTCCGTCATCGCCGCTTCCGGCGCCGTCGTGTCCACCTCCACCAAGCCCGACGTCGCACGGGCGACGTCGGCTGCTCGCCGCCGGGTCGGGCCCTGCGCGATCTTCGACCCCACGGGCTCCGTCCCGGCGCTCCCGGGAGTCGAGCCGATCCGGTGGTCGCCGGTGACGGCGTGCGGGTCGTGGGACGACGCGCTCGTCATGGCCGCCGGCATGGTGGACACATCCCGACGCGTCGCCGGGCCGGGAACCGCTCGCGGCGCAGACCACTGGAGCGAGCGGGCCACCGCGCTCCTCGCTCCCCTGCTGCACGCGGCCGCCCTCGCCGGGACGGGCATGGCCGCCGTCGTGAGCTGGATCGACCGGCACCAGGCGGGGCCGGCACTCGACATCCTGGACCACGCCGGGGCGACGGTCGCCGGTGACCTGCTCGCGGGCATCGCCGACACCGATGCCCGCGAGCAGAGCGGGATCTGGTCGACGGCATCGGGCACGGTGAGCGCCTACCGGAGCCACGGCGCGCTGGCTGCCACCGCGGCTCCCGACTTCGACGCCGCCGCCTTCGTCGCCTCCCGGGGCACGCTCTACATCTGCGCCGGCGCCCGGCAGCAGGGAGCCGTCGCCCCGCTCGTCGTCGGCCTCCTCACCGAGCTCCGCTCCGCTGTCTACGCCCGCGCCGCCGACGCGGCGATGCCGACGGGGGACGGACCACCGGTGCTGTTCGCCCTCGACGAGGTGGCGAACATCGCACCGATCCCCGACCTGCCCTCGATGGTGAGCGAGGGCGGCGGACAGGGCCTCACCGTGCTCGCCTGCCTGCAGGACCTCTCGCAGGCACGGTCCCGGTGGGGACCGGCGGCCGACGGCCTGCTGTCGCTGTTCGGCGCGACGCTCGTGCTGCCCGGGATCGGCGACGTCCAGACACTGCGCGCGCTGTCGGAGCTGGCCGGGGAGGAGGACGTCGTGCAGCGCTCCGCGAGCGCTGCGGCGGCGGACACCCGCTCGATGGCCACCGTCCTGGCGCAGCGGCTGGTCCTCGGTCGGCGCCCGCCCGGCGCCGACCGCCGCCCCCCCACGGTGACCTGGTCCACGGTCCGGCGACGGCGGCTGCCCGTCGACGAGGTGGCCCGGGGGCGGCCGGGTGCCGCGCTGCTGATCGACCGCCGCAACCACATGCGCTTCATCGGCCTCACGCCGTGGTTCGAGACGGAGCCGTGGCGCAGCGCCGTGGGACTGGCACGGCACCTTCCCGGCCCCGACCGTCGTGCCGCGCCCGTGCCGTTCGCCGGGGCCGCCACGCCCGGCACACCCCCGCCGCCGGACCGCCCGCCACCCGGCACACCCCCGCCACCGGACCGCCCGCACGCACCCGACCGCCCGCCACCCGGCACACCGCCGCCACCGGACCGCCCGCACGACCTCGGCCTCGGATGAGCGACGGCGACGGGCACCGGGCTCCCCGCCGGCGTCACCGGGCACGGCGGCCGTCGTGCGACACGAACACATGTTCGATATCGTGCAGTCGTGGCACCCTCCCACACCCGACCGGACCTCCGTCCGTCCCCGCCGCCCCCTGCCACCGGGGACGGGACGCCGACGCGCGTCGTCCCCCCTGTCCTGCGCACCCGGGTCCGCCCGGTCTCCACCGCCGCCGAACGGGTCGTCCCCCTTCCCGAAGGGCTCGGAGCCCTGTTCCCCGGCGGTGTGGTCCGTCGCGGCACCGTCGTGCACGTCGTCCCCGCCACGCCGGCCACCAGCGGCACGACCAGCCTTGCGGTGGCTCTGCTCGCCGCCGTGTCGGGCGCCGCCGGCTGGGCGGCGATCGTCGGCGTCCCCGATCCCGGCGTCGCGGCGATCGCCGATGCCGGCGTCGACCTGGAACGCCTCGTCCTGGTGCCCGAGCCGGGTCCCCACTGGGCCGAGGTCACCGCCGCCGCGCTGGGGGGCATGGCGGCCGTGCTCGTGCGGCCGCCTGCCAGCACCCCGCCCCGGGTCGCCCGCCGGCTGGCCACGATCACCCGGGAGCGACGGTCGGTGCTGGTGGTGGCCGCGCCGCTGCACTGGGCCGAGCCCCCCGACGTCCGCCTGGTGGTCCGGCGCTCGGCGTGGACCGGCCTCGGCGAGGGACACGGCCACCTGCGCTCCCGCCGCTGTGACGTGATCGCCGAAGGGCGGCGGGCCGCCGGCCGCCCGGTCGCTGCCACCCTGTGGCTCCCGGACGGGGAGCACCCCGTCGCTCCGGCAGCGGGCGGTCCAGCTGGAGCCCGGTGACCGGCGGTGCGACGGTTGCTCGTGGTCCGCTGCCCGGCCCTGCTCGTCGAGGACGACCAGGGCCGAGCCGGCCGGCAGTTCGCCGACATGGTCGCCGCCATCCGGGAGCTCACTCCCGTGGTCGACGTCGTCGCCCCCGGTGTCGGCTCGCTCCTCACCCGGGGGCCCTCTCGCTACTTCGGCGGCGACCGGGCGCTCGCCGCGCTGGTGGCAGCCACCGCCGCCCAGCGGTGCGGGCACCTGGTCGGGGTCGGCGTGGCCGACGGGCTGTTCGCTGCCGTGCTCGCCGCCACCACGGCGACCGGCAGGGGGAGCCCGGTCGTCGTCGACCCCGGGGCGACGGCGGCGTTCCTCGCCCCCTGGCCGGTCGCCGCCCTCGACCGTCCCGAGCTCGCGAGCGTGCTCGACCGGCTGGGCGTCCACCGCCTGGGCCAACTGGCCGCGCTCCCCCGTCACCACGTCCTCGCCCGCTTCGGCACCGACGGTGCCGCCTGCCACGACGTGGCGACCGGCCGGTCGGGAGAGCTGGCCGGCATGCGCCGTCCGGTCCGCTACCGGGGAGCTGCCGTCGGTCCACCTACTGCCGGGCAGGCGGGCTTCTGGGGTGTCGACGATGGCGCCGCCCGACGTGCCAGGCAGGCCACGGCCCACATCGCCGCCACCACCGGCCCCACCGCAGTGCTCGTGGGGCAGCGGCACGACGGCCGCAGCCCCTGCGAGTGGGACCGGCTGGTCCCGTGGGACGCCGACGGCGGGGTCACCCGCCGGCACGACGCCGCCGCCCCCTGGCCCGGGCGGATCCCCCGGCCCGCCCCCGCTCTGGTGCACCGGCGGCCACTGCGGGCCGAGCTGGTCGACGCGAGCGACAGGCCCGTCGGGGTGAGCAGCCACGGTGAGGCCACGGCGGCACCGGCCCGCCTGTCCGTCGACGGCAGCCCGTGGCAGCGGGTGCTCGGCTGGGCCGGCCCCTGGCCGGTCGACGAACGCTGGTGGGCGGCGCGCCGGCGGCGCGCCCACCTGCAGGTGCTGGCCGCCGCCGGCGCCCACCTGCTCGTCCGGGAGCACCGGTGCTGGTGGGTCGAGGCGACCTATGACTGACCGAGGCAGGACCACCACCCCCAGCAGGACCACCACCCCCAGCAGGACCACCACCCCCAGCAGGACCACCACCCCGGCTTACGCCGAGCTGCACTGCCACTCGAATTTCAGCTTCCTCGACGGCGCGTCGCATCCCGAGGACCTCGTCGCCGAGGCCGCCCGGCTGGGGCTCCGCGCCCTGGCGCTCACCGACCACGGCGGCCTGTCGGGCGTGGTCCGCTTCGCCAGGGCCGCTGCCGTCGCCGGCATGCCGACCGTCTTCGGCGCCGAGATCACGCTGACCGGCAGCACCGCCGGCACCGTGCCGGCCATCCACCCCACCGGCACCGCCACCACCGGACCGACCGCCACGGGCCGGACCACCACAGGCCGGACCGCCACAGGCCGGACCGCCACAGGCCGGACCGCCACGGGCCGGACCACCACAGGCCGGACCGCCACGGGCCGGACCACCACAGGCCGGACCGCCACGGGCCGGACCGGGGTCGTCGATCCGCCTGGCACCCACCTGGTGGTGCTGGCACGGGACCCCGAGGGCTATGCCCGGCTCAGCCGCACCCTGGCCATCGCCCACCTGGCCGGAGAGGCCAAGGACCTCCCGCTCTGCACCCTGGCAGACCTCGCCGGCGCCCACGGCGGGCACTGGGTGGTGCTCACCGCGTGCCGAAAGGGCCCGCTGGCCCGGGCGCTCGACGCCGGCGGCCCGGACGCGGCCCGCCGGCAGCTCCACGAGCTCGTCGACGCCTTCGGCCGCGACAACCTGGCGGTGGAGCTGTGGGACCACGGCGACCCGGTCGACGCCGCCCGCAACGACGTGCTCGCCGAGCTGGGTGTGTCAGCCGGGCTCGACGTGCTGGCCACCAACAACGTGCACTACGCCACCGCCGCCCGGTGGCCGCTCGCCACGGTGATGGCAGCCATCCGGGCCCGGCGGCCGCTCGCCGAGCTGGACGGTTGGCTCGCCCCGAACGCCGGCGCACACCTCCGGTCCCCCGCCGAGCAGGCCCGCCGCTTCGCCCGCTGGCCGGGCGCGGTGCGCACCGCCGCGGAGATCGGCGCCCGCTGCGCGTTCGACCTCGGCCTGGTCGCCCCCGGCCTGCCCCGGGGGCTGGTCCCCGAGGGGTACGACGACCAGCGCTGGCTGGTGGAGCTGGTCCGGCGCGGTGCCGAGACCCGCTACGGGCCCCGCCGAGCCGAGCGGGTACCGGGCGCATGGGCACAGATCGACCACGAGCTCGACGTCATCGGCCGCCTCGGCTACGCCGGGTACTTCATCGTCGTCCACGACATCGTGGAGCTGTGCCGCCGCCGGGACATCTTCTGCCAGGGCCGCGGTTCCGCCGCCAATTCCGCCGTGTGCTACGCCCTGGGCATCACCCAGGCCGACGCGGTGGCCCTCGGCCTGCTGTTCGAGCGGTTCCTGTCGCCGGCGCGCGACGGGCCGCCGGACATCGACCTCGACATCGAGTCGTCGCGGCGTGACGAGGTCATCGCCTACGTCTACGAGCGCTACGGCCGCCACCACGCCGCCCAGGTCGCCAACGTCGTCACCTACCGTCCCCGCTCGGCGGTGCGCGACGTCGGCCGCGCCCTCGGCCACGACCTCGCCACCGTGACCGGCTGGGTGGCCGCGCTCGACCGGGGCGACGCCATCGACCAGGTCGACGGGCTGCCCGTCCCGGTGGCCCGCCTGGCCACCGAGCTGCTCGACGCACCCCGGCACCTCGGCCTGCACTCGGGGGGCATGGTGCTGTGCGACCGCCCGGTGATCGACGTGTGCCCGGTGCAGTGGGCCCGGCACCCGGGCCGCAGCGCCCTGCAGTGGGACAAGGACGACTGTGCCGCCGTCGGACTGGTCAAGTTCGACCTGCTGGGCCTGGGGATGCTGCAGGCCCTGCACCGCACCGTCGACCTCGTGCGCGACGCGCACGGCACCGAGATCGACCTGGGGCGCATCCCCCAGGAGGACGCCGTCTACGACATGGTGTGCCGGGCCGACACCGTCGGCGTGTTCCAGGTCGAGAGCCGGGCCCAGATGGCGACCCTGCCGCGCATCGAGCCCCGGTGCTTCGCCGACCTGGTGGTCGAGGTCGCCCTCATCCGCCCCGGGCCGATCCAGGGCGGCTCCGTGCATCCCTACATCCGGCGCCGCCGGGGGCGGGAGCCGGCGGAGCCCCCGCACCCCCTGCTGCGCCGCGCCCTGGCCAAGACCCTCGGCGTACCGCTGTTCCAGGAGCAGCTGATGCAGATCGCCATCGACGCGGCAGGGTTCTCCCCCACCGAGGCCGACCGGCTCCGCCAGGCCATGAGCGCCAAGCGGTCGCGGGCCCGCATGGCCGAGCTCCACGACCGGCTGCTCGCCGGCATGGCCGAACGCGGCATCACCGGGGCGGCCGCCGACGAGATCGTCGGCAAGCTCGCCGCCTTCGCCAGCTTCGGCTTTCCCGAGAGCCACGCCGTCTCGTTCGCCTACCTCGTCTATGCCAGCGCCTGGCTCAAGCTGCACTACCCGGCCGCGTTCACCGCCGGCCTGCTCGATGCCCAGCCCATGGGCTTCTGGTCGCCCCAGTCCCTGGTGGCCGACGCCCGCCGCCACGGCGTCGCCGTCCACCGCCCGCACGTCAACCACTCCGCCGCCACCACCACCCTGGTGTGGGACGCCCCGCCGCCGGCCCGGGACGGAGCCACGACCGCTCCCGCACCCGACGGCCGGTCCCGCCCCGGTGGGGCGCAGCCGGCCGTCCGCCTGGGCCTGTCCCAGGTACGCGGCCTCGGCGAGGAGGCCGCCCGACGGATCGCCGCCGCCCGGCCCTACGCGTCCATCGACGACCTGGTGCGCCGGGGCCGGCCGACCGCAGCGCAGGTCGAGGCGCTCGCCACAGCAGGCGCTCTCCATGGCGTGCCGGCCACACCCGGCCGCGCCGCGCCCGGGAACCGCCGCCGGGCCCTGTGGGCCGCCGGTGCCGTGGCCACGGGAACGGCACCGGGCAGCGCCGTGCAGCGACTTCCCGGCATGGTCACCGGCGACGACCCCCCCGCCCTGCCCTCCCCCGGCGCCGCCGACGAGATCGCCGCCGACCTGTGGGCCACCGGTCTCACCGTCGGGGTGACGGCCATGGAGCTCGCCCGCCCGGCCCTCGACCGGCGCGGGGTGGTCACCGCCGCCCGGCTGGCCGACCGCGGCACCGGCGGGAGCCCCGGCGACGGGCCGGCCAAGGTGCTCGTGGCCGGGGTCGTCACCCACCGCCAACGCCCCGAGAGCGCCCGGGGCACGGTGTTCGTCAACCTCGAGGACGAGACGGGGATGGTCAACGTGATCTGCTCGCCCGGTGCGTGGACCCGGTGGCGCCACGTGGCCCGCCGAGCTGCCGCGCTCGAGGTCCGCGGCAGGATCGAGCGGTCCGACGGCGTGGTGAACGTGGTGGCCGAGCGGATCCGCTCCCTCGACCTCGCCGCGCTGGCAGCACCGCCCGAGCCGGCTCGCCCACCCGACGTCCGGCCGCCCGGCGCCCCGCCGGCCGCCGCCCCGCCGCTCGTGCCCCCGTCACGCGACTTCCGATGAGCCGCGCCCCGCAGCCCCGCAGCCCCGCAGCCCCGCAGCCCCGCAGCCCCGCAGCCCCGCAGCCCCGCAGCCCCGCAGCCCCGCAGCCCCGCAGCCGGGGGACCCAACCCGCTCGCGCTACCCGAACGGGCGACCCACTCACGGCCCGCTCCAGGGACCTGCTCAAGCGACCCGCTCCCGCTGCCGACACCAACCGTGGCAGAAGGAGTCACGGATGACGGCCTGCCCAGGAGAGCTCGTGGTGCACCGCGACGGCTCGGCGTGGTGCACCGAGGTACGCGCGGGGCGCGCCTGCCTCGGCACGAACCAACCACATCGAGCCGTGTGGACCTGCCGACTGGTCTGGGGGCCCGACGACTGCCCCCGGTGCATCCCGGACCAGGCGTCCCCTCCACGGCCCGACCGCAGGCCGTCCCGCGCCGCCGACGGCACCGCGGCGGCCGCCAGCGCCTGAACCGCCCGGGCCCACCTCCCGCGCACCGTCCACCTGCCCGCGACACCGCCTCGTTTCGCCATTCCGGCCGCCGCTCCGGCATGCGCCCCACCACCCCCGGCATCGCGCCACGAGCCTGGCCTCGCCGTGCCGGGCCGGCGGTCCCGGGCACGCCCGCCCATGCCACGAGCCCGGCCGCGCCGCACCCGGGAGGCCGCCCCGCCGGCCGAGCCGGCACGGTCGTCCGGTTGTGTCCCGGTTGGCTGCAGGTGCATCGGGCGGGTGCCGAGGTCACTTGCAGGTGCTCCCGCACAGGAACGACCGCCCACGGGGGCGACGACGGGAGCCGAGGAGCGAAGAGCCGTGGTGGTTGCATCGTCGTGCAGCGGGTGCCTGGTGGTCCATCGCGATGGCTTGGTGGCGTTCTGCACCGAGGAGCTCGACGGGGGCCACTGCGCCGGGTACGACCACCACCACCTTGCCGGCGTGATGCCGTGCCGGGTAGCGCCCCTCGTGGTCCGCTGCTGGCACTGCCAGCAGGTCACGCAGCTCCGCCTGATGCTCGCCGAACCCTTCGTGCCCCGGCTGCCCGAGCGCGACTCCGTGCTCGCCAACTAGCCTTCCGTTTCCCACCGGTCGCCCAATTCGGTGTTCGATCAACACGTCGCGGTGCGGCACCTCGGCCCCCACCACGCGGACAAGGCGCCGGTCACAGCTGCTCTCCGACGTTCCTCGGCAACGCCAAGTGGCATTTGTCACGCGAGGAAGACGTACTTCACAAGACACTACCAACTCGACTACGCTACGTAGTGATGTCACTTCTGCAGACTGAGCTTCAGGCGATCTTCCGCAAGTCCTCGGGTCGGCTGCTGGTCGTCGACGACGACGAGGACGTCCGCTCCATGGTGACCCGGTTCCTCGAGAGCGAGGGATACCAGATCACCGAGGCGGCCACCGGTGCAGAGGCGCTCACGGCCGTCATCGAGCGAGCCCCGGACCTCGTGCTCCTCGACCTGATGCTGTCGAGCGAGGATGGCTTCGACGTCCTGTCCTCGATCCGGCGCTACAGCGACGTGCCCGTCATCGTGCTGACCGCCCGCGACCGCGAGACCGACAGGGTGCTCGGCCTGAAGCTCGGTGCCGACGACTACGTCTGCAAGCCCTTCTCGCCCGCCGAGCTCGAGGCCCGCATCGGCTCGGTCCTCCGCCGCGGCAGCCGCAACCAGGAGGCGAGCCGTGTCCTGCAATTCGGCGAGCTCTCCATCGACACCTCCGCCCGCGAGGTCCGGGTGGCGGGCACGCTCGTGGAGACCACGGCCAAGGAGTTCGACCTGCTGACCTTCCTGGCATCGTCCCCGCGCCAGGTGTTCACCCGCGAGCAGCTCCTCTCCCAGGTCTGGGACTCGTCGTCGCAGTGGCAGGACGACGGCACGGTCACCGAGCACGTCAGGCGGATCCGGCGCAAGATCGAGCCGACCCCGGACCGGCCCCGGTGGGTCCGGACCGTCCGGGGCGTCGGCTACCGCTTCGAGCCCTGAGCGCCTGTTCGCCGGCTGCGCCCGCGGCCCCGGGCCGGGACCACCCCTGCCGCGGCCTCCGGGCCGGCGGCCCGCCGCGACCGCCGCGTCCCTGGTCGGCCGGCGGCGGTCACCCCCGAGAGGACGCCCCCGCTCCGCCGGCCGAGCGGGCGGCCTCGATCGCCCGCCGGGCTCGCCGAGCGAGCTCCTCGCCCGTGAAGGGCTTGACCAGCAGGTCCGCGCCTGCCGCCAGGCCGGCGCTGCCGGCGTTCCCGGACATGTAGAGCACCGGCAGCCCCGGCGACGCAGTCACCAGGCGGGCCGCCAGCTCGACGCCGCTCATGCCGGGCATCGCCACGTCGGTGACGAGCAGGTCCACGCTGTCGGCGGCTGCCGCCACGGCGCCGAGGGCCTCGGCACCGTCGGCCGCGGCGACGACGAGGAAGCCGCCGCGGACGAGCGCCTGCACCGCCATCCGGCGGACGTCGGGGTCGTCGTCGACCACGAGCACGATGGGGTCGCCGCCCTGTCCGTCGCCGTCCCCGTCCCCGTCGCCGTCCCCGTCGCCTGTGCCGTCCACCGAGCCGCCGCCGACGCACGTCGGCGAGCCGTCAGCGACCGCGGGGAACGACATGGTCACGGTCGTGCCCACACCCAGCCGCGTCTGTATCGACACGGACCCGCCGGCCTGGGTCACCGAGGCGTGCACACCCGCCAGCCCCAGGCCGGTCCCGCTGCCCCGGGGCTTGGTGGTGAAGAACGGCTCGAAGCAGTGCTCCGCCGTGTGGGCGTCCATGCCGGTGCCCGTGTCGGAGACCCAGACGTCCACGACGTCGCCGCAGGCACCCGACGTCGTCCGAACGCCGCACCCCAGCCGCAGGTGGCCGCCGTCGCCCATGGCGTCGCGAGCGTTGAGGGCCAGGTTGAGGATGGCCCGCTCGAGCTCGACCGGCTCCACGAGGACCCGCGCCGGCACCGCCGAGGCTTCCCGCTCCACGGTGATCCCTCGGCCCGCGACGCGGGCCACGACGCGCTCCATGGCCTGCAGGACGCCGTCGGGGTCGACGACCACCGGCTGGACCGGCCGACGATGGCCGATCGACAGGAGCTGGCTGGTCAGCTCCGCCGCCCGCTGGCCGGCGCTCCGGATGGCCCGGACCTCGTCGGCCAGAGGGTCGGCGGGGTCCATCCGGTCGAGGAGCAGCTCGCACGAGCCGAGGACCACCGTCAGCAGGTTGTTGAAGTCGTGCGCCACGCCGCCGGCCAGGCGGGCCATGGCGCCGAGCCGTTCCGCCTGGTGGAACTGCTCGACCAGGCGCTGGCGCTCGGTGACGTCCTCGACCATCGCCAGCGCTCCCGTCACGGCACCGTCGGGGCCGCGTAGCGGCGCCGCCGACACCGACAGCTGCGCCGCGCCGCCACCCGCCCGGGGTGCCATCACCACCTCGCCCACGACTGCCTCGCCGGCTCGGGCACGGTCCCAGACGAGGCGTGCCGGCCCGGGATCGACGCCACCGGCAGCACCGGGTGGCGAGCCGTCCGCCGCCTGGCCGGGTGCCGTGTCGCCCGGGGCGCCGCCTGGCCCCGGTCCGTCGGCCTCGGAGAGCGCCCGGGCGCCGCCGCCCAGCCAGGCGCCTGCCGGCACCGAGCCGTCGGCGGCCGCGCCACCCGGGTCGGGGCGGCCGACCTGCTCCCACCGGAACAGCGCCCGTGCAGCCGCGTTGCGCCACACCACGGTCCCGGACTCGTCGAGCTCCACAATGGCGAGGGGGGAGGCCTCGACGACGGCCTGCAGCCGCTGCTCGTTGGCCTCGGCCAGCTCGGCGGCGCGCCGGCTGGCGTGCCACAGGTCGACCCGCTCGAGGGCCACGCCGATCCGCGCGGCGAGCTCCTCCGCCACCCGCAGGTCCGACATGCGGTAGCCACGACGGTCGAGCCCCGTGACGAAGCTGGCCGTCCCCACGACGGTGCCGCGGAGGCGGACGGGCACCACCACCATGGACTCCACGCCACCGGCAGGCAGGCTGTCGCCGTGGTCGGGGCCGGGGAGGTGCGACCCGCCGCCCGCGGGGCGCCGCACCACCATCTCGGGACGCCCGTCGCGCAGGACCTGCAGGACGAGCCGGTCGCCGTCCGGATGGCGGTGCGCCGCGGCGCCCGCCGCGCCCTTCGACCACGTCCCCCGGCGGCAGCCGTCGCCGTCGACGACGAGCCGCTGCAGGGCGCCGCCCTCCGACACCAGGTCGACGGCGAACCAGTCGGCGAACATCGGCACCACGACACCGCCGAGCGCTCCCAACGCCGGCTCGGGGTCGCGCAGCGCCCCGGCCAGCGCGTCCCCCGCCCCCACCAGCAGCGCGAGGTGCCGCCGGGCGTGCTCCACACCGAGCCGGCCCCGTCGCTCGCTCTCCTCGAGCCGTCGCCGGTCCAGGGCCACCGACACCCGCTCCGCGGCCAGGGCCACGATGGGCTCGACCCACGCCGGCACGACGGCGTCGGCCGGGCCAGCGACAGCGAGCACGCCCGCCACGCCTCCGTCGCGCCCGGGCACCAGCGCGATCCGCCCGACCAGGCCCCCCGGCTCCAGGAGCCCGGCCGGACCGCCGGACGCGACACGTCCGGCCGGGCCGCCGGGCCCGGCCGCCACCGCGACCGGCGCACCCACCGTGTGACCCCCCACTGCCGCGCTGGCCGCCAGCACGGCGAGCCCGGCCAGGACAGGCGTCGTCGAGGAAGCCTCGGCGTCGGCGGCTCCCCCCGCCGCTGGCGGCGAGGCAGCGAGCGGCGCGACGGCGAGCGGCGCTGCAGCGGGCGGCGTCCCCGGGCCACCCGCCCGTTCCCCCGACGTGCCGGCGTCGAACACGGCCACCACGTCGGCGCCGAGGGCCCGGCGCAACCGCTCGCAGACGTCGTCGAGGGTGCCTGCCGGCGAGCCCGGCGCCGCCGCCCCCTCCGCCAGGATCGACAGCGCGCGCTGCCACGGGAAGCCCGGCACCGGTGCCGTCGCGGCCGCCCTGCGGGCCCCCCGCACGGCCACCACCCCGAGCACCGCGCCGGCGCCGGCGAGCGCACCGCCGAGCGCGCGTCCGGCGGGCCCCGCGCCCGAGACGGACGCGAGCACCACCCCGACGGCGACCAGGACCACTCCCCCCGCCAGCAGCGCCGCCGCCGGCGTGCCGTCCGACCTGCCGCCGCCACCCCGTCCTTCCGGACGACGCCGGGCCGCCGCCACGGCTGTCGGCTGCCGCGACCCGCCAGGCTCCCCGGCGGCTCGGCGCGTGGCCTGCGCACGCGTGGGGCTCACGGGCATCGCAGCGTAGCCGCCGACGGCGATCGACCCTCGGACCCGCGTCCCGGCGCCGCCCCGGTCGGCTCGCCGCACGATCAGCTCGGGGCCGAGAGCGCCGGTCCCCGCCCGCTGCCAGGCGCACCCGCACCGGCATGGGTCCCCGGCGCCCCACCGGTGCCGAAGGACGTGCCGGCCGGCGCCCCCAAGAGCGCCAGCAGGTCACCTTCGGCCATGGGCCTGGCGAAGTGGTAGCCCTGCAGCAGGTCGTAGCCGATGGCCCGCATGGAGCGGGCCAGGTCGGCGTCCTCCACCCCCTCGGCCACGGCAGCGAGCCCCAGGCGGTGCGCCAGCTCTCGCACGGACCTGACGATCGCCTCGTCGGCCGCGGAGGTCGCCGAGCGCCGGACGAAGCCCATGTCGACCTTGAGCTCGTCCAGCGGCAGCTGCGGCAGGGCAGCAAGGGAGGTGTACCCCGTCCCGAAGTCGTCCATGGACACGCGCACCCCCCGCTCGTGCAGCGGCTCCAGCAGGTTCATGGCCTGCACCAGGTCGACCGCCGCGGTCTCCGTCACCTCCACCGTCAGCGCGCCCGGCGGCAGGTCGCGCTCGGCCAGCTGGGCCAGGATCCAGTCGGCCAGGTCAGGCTTGCCGACCGTGCGAGCCGACACGTTGACCGACACGGGGAGGTCGATGCCGGCCCGGTGCCAGCGGGCCGCCGCGTCCAGCGCAGCGCCGAACACCCACTCCGTCAGGCGGTCGACCATGCCCGTGCGCTCCGCCAACGGGATGAACCGGCCCGGCGGCACCGAGCCGTGGACCGGGCTCTCCCAGCGCAGCAGCGCCTCGGTGGCCACGACGGCACCGGTCGCGGCGTCCACCTGGGGCTGGAACGCCATCCACAGCTCGCCGCGCTCGGCAGCCAGCCGCAGGTCGGACAGCAGCGCCAGGTCGTCGGCGCTCAGGGTCCCGTCCGTGCCGTCCCATCGCCTGCTGCGGTCCCCTGCCTCGGTCGCCGCCCGCGCGCCCAGGGCGGCGCGCCGGACCAGCTCGGCCACGGATGGGCCGTCGTCGGGACCCAGCGCCACACCCACGTGGCCCCGGAGGGCCACCTCGACCGACCCGACCAGGTACCTGCCGGCGTCGACGGTGCCGGCGACGAGCGCGGCAAGAGCGCGCCCGCCGGCGGCGACCGAACCGGCCTGGGCGGCCGGTTCGCCGTCGGGCGCGCTGGACGCCCGGTCGCACCCGGGTGCACCGCCCACCGACGCGACGTCGCACCACCTGACCGCCACCACCAGCTCGTCGCTGGCGATCCTCCCGATCACGGCCTCCGCCGGCAGGACCTGGCCGATGTCCTCGACCGCACGGCGCAGCAGCTCCGTCGCCACCGGGTACCCGAGGGCGTCGCGGGCGTCGGCCAGGCCCGCCAGCGCCACCACCGCCACGACGAGCGGGTCGGCACCGTCCCACGCCGCCAGCCGCCGGGCGACGCCGGTCCCGTTCGGGAGGCCCGTGTCGGGGTCGACCGAGCCGGTCTGCTGCATCGAGCGCACGAGCAGCCAGACCAGGCCTGCACCTGCCAGCAGGGCGACGCCCGTGCCGGCGGCCACCACGGCGGCGGCAGCGGGCCCGGTGGCGACCAGCTCGGCCACCAGGATGCTCGACGACGCCAGCGCCGTGTGCACCAGCACCGCCCGGCCGCCGAGGAAGAGCCCCACCACCGCCACCACGGGGAACAGGACCGGGAGCACGGCGAGGGCGGTGCTCCGGGTGCCACCGGCCCACAGCACGACGGCGCCGGCCACCGGCACCGAGCCGGCCACGAGGTGGCTGGCCAGCGGGCCGACCCGGCGGGCCGCCACCAGCGCCAGCCACGGCGCGAGCACCACCGCCCCGGCCGCCAGGACCCACCGCAGGCGGTCCGGTGGCCAGCCGCCCAGCCACGCCGTCGCCACCCACGAGCCCACCACCAGGACGAGCAGCAGCCGCAGGACCGACAGGGGGCTCAGCAGCTCCAGCGGCGCACCCAGGGCGAACCACGACCGGATCTTGGGGAACATGCGGTTGCGAACCGGGACCGCCGCGTCGAGCCGGCGGCTGGTGACCGGCACGGTCGCACCGCCCCGCTCCCCCGACCAGCCCTGCCAGGTCGCGCCCCTGAAGCCGTTGCCGGTCACGTCCTCGGGCATCGGCCACCCGGGGCCGCCGGTGAACGCTCTCGTGCTGGCGGGCTCCCGTGTTGTCGGGCCGTTGAGGCGAGGCGCGGGCCGGGCGGCGCGCGGCTGCGCCCGACTCCCGGCACGCCCCTGCCCTGGCGAACGGGGCCTTCGGAACACCGGGCCTTCGAGGGACCGGGCCTTCGGAACACCGGGCCTTCGGAACACCGGGCCTTCGGAACACCGGGCCTTCAGAACACCGGGCCTTCAAGGAACCGGGCCCGCTCCGTCCTCGCCGGCGGGCCCACGCGGCGACTGGTGCCCTGCGCCGTGCAGCATCCGCACGACGTGCCCGAGGGCGACCGACCAGGCCGGGCTGCGGGCGTCGAGCACGCCGCGGTGCCCGACGCCGGCGACCGTCTCGACGACCACGTCGTCCCCTGCCGCGACGGCGGCCCGGGCGTAGCGGCGGCACGCCGACGCCGGGACCACGTCGTCGGCCGCGCCGTGCACGAGCACCTGGGGCACGCCGAGCGGCAGGTGCGACATCGGCGACGCCAGGCGGAGCCGCTCGCCCGACGGGTCGGGCCCGAGCAGCGCCCGCACCGCCTTCCGCCCGCCGCCGGCAGCCGCCCCCGCCAGGTCCGCCACGCCGGCGAGCGACACGACGCCCCGCGGCACCAGCGCCGCGGCCACCGGCGCACCGGCGGCCCCAGGAGCCGAGCCCGGCGCACCGGGCGGCAGGCGGTGCCGCGCCGCCGCCCACAGCGCCAGGTGCCCGCCCGCCGAGTGGCCGCACAGGACGACCGCTCCGCTGTCCACCTCGTCGAGGTGCCGCAGGTGCTCCACCGCCGCAGCCACGTCGTCGAACGTGGCCGGCCAGCCGCCGCCGCGCCCGAGCAGGCCGGTCCGCCGGTACTCCACGTTCCACGCGGCCAGGCCCCGGCGGGCCAGGTCACGCGCCAGCCCGTTCATGAGCGCCTTGGTGTACGGACCACGCCAGTAGCCGCCGTGCAGCAGGACCACGACCGGCAGCGGGCGGTCGGCATCCGCCGGCAGCCACAGGTCGGCCACCTGGCTGGAGCTGGCGCCGTAGCGGTGCGCCCGCCGCTCGACGGCGCGGTGCGCCGGTGTGCCGGCGGCCCGGCTCTGCACGCCCGGGGAGCCCGGCGACGCACCACCGCTGTCGAGTCGGAGATCCACGGCTGCCTTCTGACCTTCCGAGCTGACCTTCCGAGGAGCCGTCGGCACCGCCGGACGGCAGCTGGCGGGGGAGGGCTCGAACCTCCAACCTCCTGATCCAAAGTCAGGCGTTCTGCCGGTTGAACTACCCGCCATGGGCGCAGGTGCAGTATCCCACCACGCGGCGCTCCCATGCGGCCCCTGCGGCGGTCCCCTGCCGGCTGCGGCTTGGCGCCGGCCAGGCCAGGCCAGCTATCCTGCTCGGCGTCATGGGATCGCTGATCAAGAAGCGCCGCAAGCGCATGCGCAAGAAGAAGCACAAGAAGATGCTGAAGGCCACGCGCTGGCAGCGGCGGGCAGCCGGCAAGTAGCTCCGTCGCCGGCTGCCGGTCGCCCGTGGCGCTGGCGGCGCCGCCCCGGTGGCCGTCCCTGCCGCCGTGTGCCCGACAGCGGCTCGACCGGCGTCACCGTCACGGCGTGCCGGCACTGGTGGCGCTGGCGTCAGCTCGGCCGGCACCTTCCGACCCGAGCGTCCGGACCGGGACGAGCGGGGCTCGGCGCCCGCCGACCTCCAGCCAGGACCGGCCCTGCAGCCCGAGCTCCTCTGGCGTGCCCTCCACGAACCAGGTCGACCCGCTGCCAGCGAGCATCGGCCGCCGGTTGGTGGCGCCTGCCAGGGCGTCGCGCCATGCCCCCATCTCCGGAAGGACGGCCAGGGCGGCCGGCTCCAGGTCGTTGACCGGACCGGCCGGGGAGGTGTCGTGCGCCGCCGTCCGCGGCGCCGCTCCGAGCTCGTCCCACGCCCGGTAGCACGCTGCGGTCTCGACGCCGATCGGCGGCACGAGCAGGACGTACGCCGCCGGCCGCGGCGGCAACGGCCGGACCACCTCCCCGATCCCGCTCACGGCGGCACGCCCGCCGATGACGCAGAACGGCACGTCGGCGCCGAGGCGCACTGCCAGCTCAGGATCGACGGCGCCGGCCCAGCGCAGCACCGCCGCCGCGTCGGCGGACCCGCCGCCGAGCCCTGCCCGCGTCGGGATCCGCTTGCGCAGCGTGACCGCCGCGGTGGTGCCGGCAGCCCGAAGGGCCCGGCACACCAGGTTCCCGGGCCCGGCGTCGACGTCACCGGTGCCGAGGCCACCGACGACCTCGTCGAGCACCCGGAGCGAGCTGCCGGCCTCGAACGACAGCTCGTCGAACAGGTCGACCGTGACCATCTCGGCCTCGATCAGGTGGAAACCGTCCGGGCGCACGCCGACGATCCTGAGCGACACCGTCAGCTTGGCGGGGGCGAGCACCGTCGCCGGCGTGGCCCTCCCCTCGGCCCTGGTCCCGTCTTCTCGGGGCTCCCGCCCGGTCACGTCGCGTGCGGCCACGCCGCCAGTCTGCCCCACGCCTCGACGTCGAGCTGCTCCGCGCGTGCCTCCGGGCTGACGCCGGCAGCGGCGAACGCGTCGGGTGCCACCACACCGGCCAGTGACCGCCGGAGCATCTTCCGACGCTGGGCGAACCCCGCTCGCACCACGGCGAAGAGCCGGTCGGGGCCGACACGGGCGGGATCGACGGCTGGCTCCGCCAGCCGTCGGAACGACACGAGCGCCGACTCGACGTTCGGGCGGGGAACGAACACGGTGGCAGGCACCCGCCCGACGATCCGGGCCTCGGCCCAGTACGACACGTGCACCGACACGCCGCCGTAGGCCTTGGAGCCCGGGCCCGCAGCCAGCCGCTCGGCCACCTCGCGCTGGACCATCACGAGCAGCCGCTGCACCGCGGGTGCCTCGTCGAGCACCCGGAGCACGATGGGAACGGCCACGTTGTAGGGCAGGTTGGCGACCAGGGCCCAGCGTGGCGCTCCGGCCAGGAGCTCGGGCCATCGCAGCGACGTCGCGTCGGCATGCACCACCTGCACGCCCGCTGGCTCGACCAGGCGCTGCAGCACGGGCACCAGGTGCCGGTCGGCCTCGATCGCCGTCACCGCGGCGCCTGCGTCCGCGAGAGCCAGCGTCAGCGAACCCAGGCCTGCGCCGACCTCGACGACGTGGTCCCCGGGGCCCACCTCGGCCAGCCGCACGATGCGCCGCGCCGTGTTCGGGTCGCCGAGGAAGTTCTGCCCGAGGGCGCGACTGGGCCGCAGACCGTGCTCATGGAGCAGGCGGCGCGCACCGGTCTGGGGGCTCTCTGCCATCACCCCAGTCTGCCCGGAGCCGCCCGGCCACCCGGCCGTGGCGTCCGGAGGCCCTGCCTGCCGCCGCTGCCGACCCGTGTCAGCCCGTCGGGGGCCGCCAGGGCGGGGCGCCACCCCGAGGGCGGCCCTCCTCGGCGCCGGCACCTCGGGCATCGGCGCCCGCTCCGGTCGCCGTCCCGAGCGCCGGCCCTCGCCGACCGGTGGTCGCCAGCGTCTGGCGCAGGAGCTCGCCCACGACGCCCTCGCCACTCGGCACCCCCCCGGCGTCCCGTCGGGTACCGGTCGCCGCTCGAGGGGCGCCTTCGGGACGCACCAGCGTGTCCCGGGTTCGGGGGGAGACCACGCTCGCCCCGCTACCGGACCAGGCCGGCCAGCCGGCCGACGGAGGCACGTTCGCCGGCCGGCGAGCGTGCACCAGCCCTTCGGCCGTGGCCCGCGCCGCGTGCCGCCCACGGGCGCCCCGCTCCGCGGGCTCCGGCCAGCTGCGCCCGCCGCCCGCTGCCGCCAGCACCGGGAGGATCCGGCGGCGGCGCACCAGGCCGAGGAGGAGGAGCAGGCCGCCCAGCCCGGCGACCAGCGCCACCAGCCGACCCGAACCAGCCCACGGCTCACCGGTGTGCACCGTCGTCGCACCCGCGATCGGAGCGCTCTGCGCCGCCGCCACCACCGGCGCCGCCGGCGGCGACGTCGCCGCCTTGATCGCCGGCGCCGGATCCACCGAGATCGACGCCGTCGTCGTCGCACACCCCACCGCAGCACCGCAGCCGTCACCGGTCCACGTCGCCGTGTTCGTGATCGTCGTGCCAGCCGGCACACCCGCAGCCACCGCAACCTCGAACGACAGGTGCGCCGTCGCCCCGGCAGCCAGACCCGCACCGATCGTCCACGTCACCGACGCACCCGACACCACCACCGTGCACGACGGCGTCGTCGAACCCGACAGCGACCCGCAGCTCCCAGAACCAGCCACGATCGTCGTACCAGCCGGAGCCGAGTCCGTGATCACCGTCGAGCCCGTCGTCGCCGCCGTCCCCACGTTCGGCACCGCGAACGTGAACGTCACGACCGACCCCGAACCCGCCAGCACACTCGTCGGCGACGCCGACTTCACCACCGTCCCGATCTTCGGCACACCGGTCACCGTCGTCGGGGTCGTCACCGTGACCGGGCAACCCCCCGACGTCGTGCACCCCGGCCCCGTCCACACCGCCGTGTTCGAGATCACCGCACCAGCAGCCGTGCCCGGCGCCAGCCTCACCTCGAACGTCAGGTCAGCCTTCGCACCAGCAGCGAAACCCGCAGCGATCGTCCACGTGATCGTGCTCCCCGACACCGACACCGAACAGCCACCCGCACCCGACGACGCCAGACCACCACAGCTCGCCGAACCGGCCACATACGCCGTACCAGCCGGCACCGTGTCCGTCGTCACCGTCGGCACCGCCGTCGCAGCCCCACCCGTGTTCTGCACCGCCAGCGTGTACGTGATCGGCGACGACGAACCCGCCACGATCGACGTCGGGCTCCCCGTCTTCACCACCCCCACCGACGCCACCGGCACCGGCACCGGCACCGGCACCGCCTTCACACCAGTCGTCGTCCCCGGGAAGCCCGGGTCGTCGCCCGAGTAGCTGTACGTCGGGTAGTTGTACAGCACCGTCCCGCCCGGGGTGTTCGGGTCGACCGACACCTGGTAGGTGACAGCGACGGACGTGTTGGCCGTGATGCCTGGGCCGATCGTCCACTGCACCGTGCCGTTGGCGGTGTCCACCTTCACCGAGCAGGTCACGCCCTTCGGCAGCGTGGTCGGGCAGACCGCCGAGCTCGCCACCAGCGTGGTCCAGACGTTGCCGTTGCCGGACGGGCTGTCGGTCGGCTGCCCGGCGTTGATCACCAGGGTCCCCGTCGACGGCGTGCCGGCTGGGCTCGTGTAGAGCATCGTCAGCGTGTACGTGACGTTCGTGGTCTGGCCCGCCACCACGTTGGGCGGGTTGGAGGTCTGGTTCGGCGTCAGTGTCGACACGTAGTTCGTCACCGTGTTCGACACGCACGTCGGGCTGACCGAGCAGCTCGGACCGGTCCAGCTCGCCTCGTCGGTGAACGGCCCGGCGGGCGTGGCGCTGTCAGCCGTCACACCGAACGTCAGGGCGACGTCCGAACCGACGGACAGGCTGCCGGAGATGGTCCACGTGATCACCCCTGACGACACCGACACCTGGCAGGTCACCCCGCTCGGCAGCGCCGTCGACGCGGGGCACGTAGGTGCGCCGTACAGCGTGGTGCCCGTCGGGGCGCTGTCCGTCACGACGATCGGCGCCGAGGTCGACGACGGACCGCCGTTCGTGACGTCGATGGTGTACACCACCGGGATCGGCGTCCCGGCCGTGACGGTCTGCGGGGTGTTGCTGACGATCTTCACGCCGACGCCGGCCTGCGACGTCACCGTGGTCGTCGTGGTGTTCGAGCCGCACCCCGTCGCACACCCAGGACCGGTCACCACCGCCGTGTTGCTGATCGTGCCCGGCGGCGTCGACGCGTCAACCGTCACGTCGAACGACACCGACAC
>JAJZYI010000189.1 GCA_021798135.1 Actinomycetes bacterium
TCCCGTCCGGCTGGACCGTGGCCTCAGATGGGGTCTGCTCCCCGGTTACAGTTGCGGGACAGCCCCGGTCTCTCACCGGTGTTCCCTGTAACCGCCCCGGAGGCTACCAGCTGGCGCTGCGGCGCTCAATCAGCTCGGCGCTGCGGCGCCCAGTCAGCTCGGCGCTGCGGCGCCCAGTCAGCTCGGCGCTGCGGCGCCCAGTCAGCTCGGCGCTGCGGCGCTCAATCAGCTCGGCGCTGCGGCGCCCAGTCCATGCCACGACCGTGAACCATCCACCTCGCCTGCTGCTGCTGGGGGGAACGACCGAGGCCAGCCGCCTGGCCCAGACGTTGTCAGCACGCGACGACCTTGTGGTCGTGACCTCGTTGGCGGGCCGGACGGCGAGCTCCGCGGCGCGGCCGGGTCGGCACCGGACCGGCGGGTTCGGAGGCATCGAGGGGCTGGTCGCCTACCTCCACGCCGAGCGGATCTCGGCCCTGGTCGACGCCACCCACCCGTTCGCGGCGCGGATGCGGTGGCACGCGTACGAGGCCTGCAACCAGACCGGGGTGCCGAGGCTCCGCCTCGAGCGGCCCCCCTGGCAGGCGCAGGCGGGGGACCGCTGGACCGTCGTGGCCACCGTGGCGGCGGCCGCCGCGGCCATCGGCGGTGGCCCGTCCCGGCGGGTGTTCGTGACCACCGGTCGCAACGAGCTGGCTGCTCTCGCCTCGGCCTCCGACGGGCGGCGATGGTGGTTGGTCCGCTCCCTCGATCCTCCTGAGCGTCTGCCCCTGCACCCGGCGGAGGTGATCCTCGACCGGGGCCCGTTCAGCGTCGATGCGGAGACGGCGCTCCTGGCGCGTCATCGGATCGACCTCGTCGTGACCAAGAACAGCGGCGGGGACACCACCGCCGCCAAGCTCGAGGCGGCTCGGAACCTGGGGGTGGCCGTCCTGGTCGTCGACCGCCCGCCGTCGCCCGAGGGCCCGTCGGCCACCACCGTCGCCGGCGCTGTCGAATGGGTGCGTTCCTCGCTGGGGCTCTCCCCGCCGAGCGACGCCCCGCCATGGCGACCTGGGGTGTAGCGCGCCATCACCTCGGCCAAGAGCGCGGCGACGGCCGGGGTTCGGGTCCGGAGGCGGCGGCCGCGCCGGCAGCCGCCACCGAACCGGAGCCGGCGATGGCGGCGGCCACCGCCTCGGGTCCCGGGCCGCTGGCGCCGCCGCGACGCCCGACCGACAGGGCCGCAGCCACGTTGGCGAACCGGGCGGCGGCCACCGCGTCGTCACCAACTGCCAGCCGGACCAGCATGGCGGCGACGTGGACGTCGCCGGCGCCGGTGGTGTCGACGGTGGCGGCAGGGTGTCCGGGCACGTGCACCGGCGTCGCCCCCGGACGAGCCACCCAGCAGCCCGCCGGCCCGACGCGGACCACGGCGACGCCGCCGGGGGCGAGCTGGCCGGCGAGTGCTGCTGCCGCCGCCGCCGGGATGCGCTCCCCGGTGCACCCGGCGGCCTCGCGCTCGTTGGCGCTGAACAGACCGACCCGTCCGAGCACCGGGCCAAGAGGACCATCAAGCGAGCCGCCGAGCGGTCCGGGGTCCACGACCAGGAGGTGCTCGGGACCCAGCTCGTGCAGCCATGAGGCGATGACGGGCCCGGCCACCGGGTAGAGAAGGTCGTAGCCCGAGACGTAGACGGCGTCGCCGACCTCGAGGACGATCCGGTCGAGGGCGGCGGCGTCGAGCCGAGACTCGATGCCGGGGGCGGTCAGGAACGTGCGCTCGCCGCCAGCTTCGACGATGCCGACGGTGAACCCGGTGTCCTCCCCGGTGACCGGCGGCACCAGGGACCGGATGCCGGAAACCTCCAGGTCTCGCGCCACCTGACGCCCGAAGGCACCATCGCCGATCAGCCCAGCGTACGCGCCGGGCAGCCCCAGGCGGGCTGCCGCGCTCAAGACGTTGAACCCTCCGCCGCTGGCCAGGGTGCGGTCGCTGGCGATCACGTCACCGCCCCGGCTCGGCAGCGCCTCCACGTGGACGAGGATGTCGAGGAGGATGCTGCCCACCACGACCAGCCGGTTGACCGGAGCGGCGGCGGGGACCCGCCCGCCAGGCGCGGCGCTTCGGGTCGGCGCAGCCCTGCCGGTCGCGTCGCCGGGGATGCCGGGTGGCACCGTCGCACCGGGTGGCACCGGCGCACCGGGTGGCACCGTCGCACCCGGTGGCACCGGCGCACCGGGTGGCACCGTCGCACCCGGTGGCACCGTCGCACCCGGTGGCACCGGCGCATCCGATGGCACCGGCGCATCCGATGGCACCGGCGCATCCGATGGCACCGGCGCATCCGATGGCACCGGCGCACCCGATGGCACCGGCGCACCCGATGGCACCGGCGCTCCGGCGCCGGAGCGGCGGTGCGCGGTCACGACCGCACCCAGCTCCCAACCGGCGAGCGACACGACCGCAGCCACAACGAGCCCAAGTCCGAACCCGAAGCTCCCGTCGCCCACCAACCCTCGGGCGAGCGGCCCGGTGTAGAGCGGCGACATGGTGGTGGTGAGCGCCACCGCCGATCCGGCGGCGAAGCCAGCCAGTCCCGGCACGTTCAGGGCCCGGGTGGTCGCCCCGCCGCCCGCCCTGCGCCCGGTGGCCGCTCGCGTGGCGCGGACCATGTCAGCCAGCACCACCCCGGCCCAGGCGGTGAGCCCGGTGGCCAGCAGCGTCAGGAAGCTCTCGAACGGGCTGAGGAACCCGGCACGGCCGACCATGAGCCACAACCCCGCCCCACAGACGACGGCACCGTCGACCAAGACGGTGCGGCTGCGGCGGATCCGGACGCCGAGGGCGAGCAGCGTCAGCCCTGACGAGTAGCAGGCCAGGTCGGATTCGGCGAGCATGCCGCCGGCCGCGACCAGCAGGAACGGCATCGACAGCCACGCGGGGAGCACGGCACCGACGGGCCCGATCGGATCGAGGGAGGTGGCCAGGCCGTGGACCTCCGTGCTCAAGAGGTAGCCGGTGACCACCAGCACCGCCGTCGGCAACGCCGCCCCGCACGTGACCCAGCCGACGATCGACCGAGCCCGCTCGTGCCGCGGCAGGTACCGGCTGTAGTCGGGGGCGAGGTTGACCCAGCTGATGCCGGTCCCCGCCGCCAGGACCCCGCCGGCCACCAGCACGGTGCGCAGCGAGGCTGGGGGCGCGGCGGCAACCCGGGCCACGTCGACGTGCAGCAGCAGCACCGGGAGCACCGCCACGGTGAGGAGGCCGAACCCGATGGCGGCGAGCCGCTGGAAGCGCACGATCGCGCCGTGGCCGAGCACGCCGAGGACCAGCGACGCGCCGATCATGACGCCGAGCGCCGCCGCATCGATCGCCGGCCCGGCCCGGACGCCGAAGGCGGCGTGCGCCACGCCGACCAGCGCCCAGGCGCCGATGACCGACGTCACCACCTCCCAGCCCAGCACGCTCACCCAGCCCACCGCCGCCGCCACCAGGTTGCCGGCCCGCCCAAGGGCCCGGCGCGACAGCACGAGGGCCGGCATGCCGGCGCGCTGGCCAGCCACCGACACCGCCCCGACCAGCAGGAACGAGGCCGTCGAGGCCACGACCGTCGTGAGCACGGCCTGCACCAGGTCGAGGCCCATGGCGGCCAAGATGGCGCCGAACACCACGGCGAGGAGCCCGAGGTTGGCGGCGAACCACACCCCGAAGAGGTCACGGGCGCGCCCGTGGCGCTCGTCGGGAGGCACCGCCTGGATGCCCCGCTGCTCGATCCTGGTGAGTCCCGCCATTGGCTCCTCCTCGGGGGCTCGCGGCGCGGCGCCGGTTGCGGCGCCCAGGTCACCCCGGCCCGCTCGGGGACCATTGTGGCTACGGCGAGCGCTGCGGCCAAACGCTGCGGCCCACCGCGCCACGACTCGAGCTGGGGCGGAGCTGCGCTAGGATCCGGCTCGTCGCCAGGCTCGGGACACCGGTGCGGTCGGGCCCGGCCCGGCCACCGTGACCGCGAAGCGACCCCGCTGGCGCCACCGGGCCCACCAGCCGTGGAGGGCGCGACGGCGCAGATGTGGGAACCGGGAGATCGGCTGCAGCGGGGAAGATGCCACGTTCCGAGGGAGATGGATGATGGGCCCGGCCCTGGTCGGTGTCGGGGTAGGTCCCGGAGATCCCAGCTTGATCACGGTCAAGGCGCTGTCCGAGCTGCGCGGGGCCGACCGTGTCTTCGGCCCGACCATGGCGGTCGACGTCGTCGGGCGGGCCGAGTCGATCGTCCGGCAGGCCGCCCCCGACGTCGTGGTGGAACGGCTGGTGTTCGCCATCATCGAAGACGCCGTCGCTCGCCGAGCCGCCCACGACCGGGCCGCCGACCGCGTCGCCGAGTGCCTCGCCGCCGGGGAGCGCGTCGCCTTCGTGACCCTCGGCGACCCGAACGTGTACAGCACCTTCCACCACCTGGCCGACCGGGTGCTCGAGCGGCGCCCCGGCACGCCGGTGACGACCGTGCCCGGGATCTGCGCCTTCCAAGACCTCGCGGCGCGCAGCGGCACCGTGCTGGTCGACGGGGTGGAGCGGTTGCACCTCGTCAGCGCCGCCGCCGGGCCCCAAGCGATCGACGTGCCGCTCACCGACCCCGAGGCCGCCGTCGTGGTGTACAAGGGTGGGCGGCACCTCCCGGCGCTGGTCGAGCGCCTGCGTGCGGCCGGCCGGCTCGATGCTGCAGTGGTCGGCGAGCTCATCGGCCTGCCCGGGGAACGGGTGGGGTCGCTCGCCCTCGCCGCACCCGGCCCGGCGGCCTACCTGTCCTCGCTGATCGTGCCGCCACGCCGAGAGGAGCGCGACGGGGCGACTGCCGCCCAGGCAGGCGAACAATGATCTCCTTCGTCGGCGCCGGGCCCGGGGCGCCCGATCTCATCACGCTGCGCGGGCGCGACCGCCTGGCCGCTGCCGACGTCGTGGTCTGGGCTTCGTCGCTGGTCCCCGAAGCCGTCCTGGTCCACACCCGCCCCGGCGCCGTGGTGCACGACTCCAAGGCCATGACGCTCGAGGACGTCCTGGCCGTCTACGCCGCCAACCCCGACGCGGCGGTGGTCCGGCTCCACTCCGGTGACCCGTCGGTCTACGGCGCCATCCAAGAGCAGATCGACTGGTGCGTGACCCAGGGACGAGAGTTCGAGATCGTGCCTGGCGTCAGCTCCCTCGGTGCCGCCGCCGCCGCCGTCGGGCGGGAGCTGACCATCCCCGGCGTGGCCCAGAGCGTGGTGCTCACCCGCCTGGCCGGGCGAACCGCGGCCAGCATGCCCCGGCGCGAGCGCATCGCCGCCTTCGCCGCCGTGGGACCGACCCTGGCCGTGTTCCTGTCGGCGGCCCGGCCGGTCGAGCTGCAGCGCGAGCTGCTGGCCGTGGGTTCCGCCTACGAGCCCGGCACGCCCGCGGCCGTGGTGGTGCGGGCGTCGTGGCCCGACGAGCAGGTGGTGCGAACCACCGTCGGCGAGCTGGCCGAAGCCGTCGCCGCCACCGGCGCCCGCACGACGGTGCTGGTGCTCGTCGGGCCTGCGCTGCAAGGCGACGCCGAGCGGAGCCACCTCTACTCGCCGTCGTTCGCCCACGCCCACCGCCGCCGCTCGGCTCCGGGGACCACGACCGGCCGGCCGGCGTGACCCGGCTGGCCGCCGAGCCGAGCGCACCCGACCGCACCGTGGTGTGCGTGTCGGTCACCGAGGCAGGGCGCGCCATCGCCCACCGGCTGCCGTTCGCGCATCACCACGGCGACGTGGCCGGGACCGTCCGCCGGCTGTGGGCGGACGTCGACGGCTTCGTTCTGCTGCTGGCAGCGGGCGCCGCCGTGCGCATCGTCGCGCCGCTGCTGGCGGGCAAGGGCCGCGACCCGGCGGTGGTCTGCGTGGACGACGCGGCGCGCTGGGCCGTGGCCCTCGTCGGCGGCCACGGCGGCGCCAACGCCCTGGCCCGCCAGGTGGCCGCCCTCCTCGGCGCCGAGGCGGTCGTCACCACCGCCACCGACACCACGCTGACCCCGGCGCTCGACCTGCTCCCTGGCTTCCGGGCGGCGGGGGACGTCGCCGGCGTGACCGCCGCCATGCTGGCCGGGCGCTCGCCGGTCGTGGAGGTGGCGCTGCCTGGGTGGCCCGCCCCAGCCGCCCTGGCCGGCGGTGCCGGCCCGGAGCGGGTCGTCGTCACCGACGCGGCGCTCGCCACCGAGGCGGGGGTGGCGGTGTTGCACCCGCCGTCGCTGGTGGCCGGAGTGGGCTGCTCGGCGGCGGCCGACCCGGACGAGGTTGGTGCCCTGTTGGACCGCACCCTTGCCGGTGCCGGCCTGACCAGGGCCAGCGTCGGCTCGGCGGCAACCATCGACCGGCGTCGCCACCACCCGGCGGTCACGTCCCTCGGTCTCGAGGTGCAGGTGTTCTCGCCCACCGAGCTCGCCACCGTACCGGTTCCGAACCCGAGCACCGCCGTCGCCGACGCGGTCGGCACTCCGAGCGTGGCCGAGGCCGCCGCCCTCCTCGCCGCCGGGCCCGGCGCGTCGTTGGCGGTGGCGAAGCAGCGATCGGCGGCCGCCACGGTAGCGGTGGCCCGCCGGGCGGCGCCGGCCGGCTGCCTGTCGGTGGTCGGTCTCGGGCCCGGCGGCGTCGCCCACCGGACCCCGGCCGCCGCGACGGCGGTGCGCCACGCCGAGGTCGTCGTCGGCTACGGGCCCTACCTCGACCAGGCCGGCGACCTGCTGACCGCGTCGCAGGTCGTGGTGCGGTCACCGATCGGCGGCGAGGCAGA
>JAJZYI010000190.1 GCA_021798135.1 Actinomycetes bacterium
CCGGGCCGGCCGCCAGGCCCCGGTGTCCGTAGGATGTGCGGCGGACGGAGGCCGGGCCGGCCGGCACGCCCGCCGCGGGCGCCGGCGGCCCCCACCAGCAACGGCGCCGGCACCGGCGCGGAGGAGGAACCGATGACCGGTCCCCACGAGGTCGTGGACGTCCACTCGCACATCCTGCTGCCGGGCGTCATGGGGTGCTGCGGCGCGGCCGGCCCGGAGATGGGCGTGCGCCCCGACGGCGTCAACTTCTTCCGCGCCGGCGACTACGTGCTCGAGAACGTCCGGTTCGTCGGCAGCCCGTTCTCCGACGTCGAGCTTCGGCTGGAGCACATGGCGCGGCTCGGCATCGACCGGCAGGTCGTGTCGCCCAACCCGATCACCTACTTCTACGGCGCGCCCGTGGACGTGGCCGTCGGGTTCAACCGGCGGCACAACGACCTGGTGGCGGAGATCGCCCGTGCCGAGCCCCGGCTGTCGGGCTTCGCCGCGCTCCCCATGCAGGACCCCGACGCCGCCGCCGCCGAGCTGGGCCGAGCGGTCGGCGAGCTCGGCCTGGTCGGCTCCTACGTGGGATCCGACGTCGCCGGCGTGCCGCTGTCGGACCGCCGGTTCGAGGACCTGTGGTCCGAGCACGAGCGGCTCGGCGTCCCGGTCGTGGTCCACCCGCAGCCCCGCGGCGTCGACCACCCCGGCGACCCGCTGTTCGCACCGTGGGACCTCGACGTGCTCTACGGCTTCCTCGTCGACGAGGGCATGGCCGTCGCCCACCTGCTCCTGGGCGGCGTGCTCGACCGCCACCCGGGCCTGCACGTCCACGTCGCGCACGGCGGCGGCTTCGCCCCGTACCAGGTGGGCCGGCTGCAGGCGGGCCTGGCACGCCGGCCCTGGGGTCGGGACCTGCTGGAGCGGCCCTTCGAGGACCAGTGGGCGCAGCTCAGCTTCGACACCGCCGTGCACCGCCCTGACGCACTCGCCTTCCTGGTGTCCACGCAGGGCCCGGACCGCGTGCTGCACGGGTCGAACTTCGCCGGCTGGGACCAGGAAGAGCGCTCTGTCGCCATGGTCACCGAGCTCGGCCTGGGCGAGGGGCCCACGGCGGCCGTCCTCGGCGGCAACGCCCGCCGGCTGTTCCGCCTGCCCTGACGCGAGGCGACCGCCGCGCGTCGCTCCGCGGCAGACCCTGCCGGCGCCCCCGGTGAGGCGGCCGTGCCGCCGGGTCACCGCGTCGAGCCCGCGACGTCGACGATCTCGATCTCCCGCCGCACCCGGCTGGGCAGGACCCGGTGCTGCACCGAGTGCATCGGCGCCGTGCGGTGGGCGCCGGCGGCGGCGGACAGCCCGGCGACGTGCCCGAGGGTGAAACCACCAGCGATGCGGATGCCGCCCAGGTCGGCGATCGGGTTGAAGCCCCCGACGCAGTCCCCCGCGGCGAACAGGCCCCGGATGGCGTGGCCGAACACGTCCACGACCTGCATGTCCTCGGTGACGGCGAAGCCCCCCGACACGAAGTTGACGCCGACCACCATGGGACAGGCCGTGAACGGCGCCGCGGCGATGGGGCGGCGCCCGGCCGGGAGCACGACGCGCCCGAAGGCCGGGTCCCGGTCCCCGCCCGACGCCAGCCAGCCGTTCCACTCCGCCACCGTCCGCTCCAGGGCGTCGGCCGGGCAGCCGATGGCCGCGGCGAGGTCGGCCAGCGATCCGGCTGCCCGCGGGGGCTCCGGCATCTGCTCGACCAGGTGCTGCTTGGCCCGGGCCGTCGCCGCGTCGAAGACGTACCACCCTCGCCGGCCGGGCTGGGCTCGCAGCGCCGCCACCCGCTCCTCGTACGGGCCGGCCTCGTCGTGGAAGCGCCGCCCGGCCTCGTTCACGGCGATGGTGTCCTCCACCAGCGCGGACGCCACCATCACCAGCGGTGGGACGTAGGTCATGTTGACGAGGTCGCCGCCGACCGCCTGGCCCATCAGGTGGCCGTCGCCACGGCAGCTGTCGATGCCGAGGTAGGGAGCCGACGCGAGGTGACGGGGCTGGTAGCGCAGGCGCAGCTCGGGGTTGGCCTGGTACCCGCCCGCGGCCAGGACCACACCTCGCCGGGCGTAGAGGTCCACGGGCTCGCCCAGGCGCTCGTCCCCGCCGACGGCGGAGCCCGTCCGCCGGCGGACCCGGACGCCCACCACCGACCCGTCCCGGACGATCAGGCGCTCCGCCACCGTGTGGAAGGAGGTCCTGACCTCGGGCCGGGCGAAGTGGCGTTCGAACGCCGCCCCGAGGGTCCGGGGATCGGCCACGGCGACCATGCGGTCGACGGTGTGCTGCCGAGGCCTGGGGATGAAGCGGTCGAAGACGACGCCGTCCGCCAGCAACCGGCGGGCGGCCTCCCCCGACTCCCGGGCGAACGTGCGGACGAGCGACTCGTCGCACACCACCCCGTACTGCTCGCCCGCAGCGTCGGCCATGCGCATCCCGTCGCGCACGAAGGCGTCCTCGCTGTCCTCGATGCCCCGCTCCTGCTGCATCGGCGAGCCCACGAAGGCGAGGTACCCGGTGGAGTGGATGGCGTTCCCGCCGATCCGCCCCTCCGCCTCCACCACCTGCACGGTGGCGCCCCCGGCCGCCGCGGCGGCGGTCGCCGCCATCCCCCCGGGCCCGGCGCCGACCACGATGACGTCGCTGGTGGCCCCGTCGGTGGCGACGGCCTGCTCCATGTCCCCTCCCTCCGTGCCACGGGCGCAGGGCTGTCGCGTCGGCCTCGCCCCGTCGTGCGTGGTGCACACCCTAACGCCGTTTGCGTGGACCTGCCGGCGCGCCCGTGCTACCGTCCTGCGGCGTCGCGCCGGCCCGACCCGGACGCCAGGCCGGCTGCCGCCGCCGGCACCCGCGGGTACCGGTCCGGCGCAGGCAGGTACCGGCACGTCGGCGCTCGGAGGGCACGATGCTGCAGAGAGCACTGGTGACGGGAGCGGCGTCGGGGATCGGCGCGGCCACGGCCGAGCGGCTGCGTCGCGACGGCTGGGACGTGGTGGGGGCCGACCGCCGGCCCGGCGCCGACATCGTCGCTCTGGACGTGGTGGACGAGTCCGCCTGGGACGCCGTGCTCGACGCCCACTGGCCGCTGACCGGCCTGGTGAACTGCGCCGGCGTCCGGGTGCGCGCGCCGCTCGCCGACATGGACGTGGCCTCGTTCGACTCGACCCTGGCGATCCACGTCCGGGGGCTGTTCCTCGGCCTGCGCGGCCTGGCACGGCGGTGCCGGCGCGACGAGCAGCCGGCCGCGGTCGTGACCATCGCCTCGACCGTGGCGACGCATGCCGTCGCCGGGCAGATCGACTACGTCGCCGCCAAGGGGGCCGTCGCCGCCATGACCCGGGCGGCCGCGGTGGAGCTGGCACCCCTCGGGGTGCGCGTCAACGGGATCGTCCCCGGGCTGATCCGGACACCGATGACCGAGGAGCGCTTCGCCGATCCCGACCAGCACGCCTGGTTCGCCGGCCGGATCCCGTTGGGCCGCGGCGGCGAGCCCGAGGACATCGCGTCGATGGTCGCCTTCCTGCTGTCGCCGGAGGCCTCGTACACGACCGGCGCCATGTTCGCCGTCGACGGCGGGTACACGGCCCAGTGACCGCAGGCGTCACCACCGCCGGCGTCACCACCGCCGGCCCGGGTCGGAGGCCGGCACCAGCACGCAACGGGGAGCGCCGGAGGGGGGCACGATGCGACCGGTGAAGGGCATGTCCGTCGTCGTCACCGGCGGCGGGTCCGGGATCGGAGCCACGACGGCACGGCACTTCGTGGAGCGCGGTGCCCGGGTCACCGTCTTCGGGCGGCGCGAGGACCGTGTGCGCGGCCTCGCCGAGGAGCTGGGCGAGGCCTGCGCCTGGGTGGCCGGGGACGTCACCGACGCCGGTGACCGGCAGCGGCTGGTGGAGCGCGCCGTCCGCCACGGCGGGTCGGTCGACGTGCTCGTGAACGGCGCTGCCAACATGTACCGCGGCGACATCGACGCGCTCGACGAGGACCAGCTTCTCGGCGTCTTCCACTCCAACGTGGTCGCCGCCATGATGCTGACGGGGCTGGCCGTGCCCCACCTCGTGGAGCGTCGCGGCTGCGTCGTGTTCTTCGGGTCCGTCCACGTGAAGCGGGCGTTCCCCGGCGCCTCGCCCTACGCGGCCACCAAGGGAGCGCTCGAGGCCGTCACCGGCGTGCTCGCCGCCGAGCTGGGGCCCCGGGGGGTGCGTGTCAGCTGCGTCCGACCCGGCGGCGTCTTCAGCGAGCTGAACCAGCGTGCCGGGCTCTTCGACGACGAGGCGGCCCGGGCCCGGCTGGACGCGCTCGGGGCCGCCCACGCGCTCGGCCGCCCGGGCACGCCCGAGGAGGTCGCCGAGGCCATCGAGTACCTGGCCCGCGCCGAGTGGACGACGGGTGCCGTGCTCGTCGTCGACGGCGGCCTGAGCCTCGGCACCACCAACGCCTGACTGCCCTGGCGGCTCGCCGCCGGCGTGCCCACCCGCCTGCCCCGCCGGCCCGGCTGGCTGCCGTGTGCCGCGGCGCCCCGCTACCCGCCGGGGGTGCCGTCGAGCTCCCAACGGCACCGGCCCTCCGGCCCGCCGGGGGGCGACACCCGCCACCGGGAGCCGGCGAACGCGTCGATGGTGGCGATGCACCGGGCGCAGTACCGTGGGACCCCGGCCGGGACGCCGGGCACCTCCCCTGCGGCGACCGTGGCCACGTCGGGCATGCGCCGCCACAGCGCCAGGCCGGATCCGCACTCGTGCACGAACGTCGTGGTGCCCACCCCGTCGCGCTCGATGACGCCGGTGGAGTGGTGCGCGCGCAGCAGCGCCGCCACCGCGTCCGCACCGGGCACCGCGCCGACCAGGTCCCCGACGCCCACGCTGGTCCTGGCGATGACCCGGTCGAGCAGGGGGGCGAGCGCCTCCCCGCGCTCGACGGCATCGTCGAGCAGGGCGGCGATGATGGCGACGAGCCGGTCGTGCAGGTCGTGCCAGCCGGCGTGCTCGGCCCGGACGGTGCCGAGCACGCTGGCCAGGTCCGGCGGCTCGGCCGACAGCAGCTCCGCCACCGTCTCCGGCAGGGGGCGCAGCGGATCGGGCTCCGCACCGCCGTCCGGCGCCGGCGGCGCCACCGGCGGCACCTACCGCCCGGCCGCCTCGAACAGGTCCGGGTCGCTGCGCCGCAACCGGCGGAAGTTCGCCTCCCAGATCAGCTCCCGGAACCCGTTGCGGATGTACGAGTCGCGGTACGTCCTGGCCGTGGCGTCGTCCAGGGGCTTGCCGCCGACGGCCATGGCGGCCACCTGGTACCCGCAGCACAGCTCGAAGACGATGGCCTCGGCCACCGTGCGCTCGATCGTGTCGCCGGCGTGGACGGACCCGTGGTGGCTCATGAGCACCACGCGTTTCGACCCGAGGGCGGCGACGATGGCGTCGCCTTCCTGGTCGGGGGTGAGCGACAGGTCGTCGCGGAAGTAGCCCACGTCGTCATGGAAGAGACCGGCGTACGTGTAGTAGTTGCCGAACGGCTCACCCGTGGTCGTGAGCACGGACATGTTCCGGGCGTGGGTGTGCACGACGCAGTTGACGTCGGGCCTCGCCTGCATGACGCTGGCGTGGAAGTTGATGCCCGGCGACGCCGGCAGCGTCCCGGGCTCCCGCACGACGAGGTCGAATCCCACCTTGCTGACGTGCTCCGGCAGCGTCTCGTCGAAGTACTGGAAGGGCGTGACCCAGAAGGCGTCCTCGCCGGGCACGCGCAGGCTCACGTGCCCGCCGATCTGGCTGTCGAGCCCCTCGCGGTAGAGCATCCGGCGCGCTGCCGAGATGAGGAACTTGGGGTCCTCGGGGTAGCCCTCCTGGCCCGACGTCGCCGCTGGTGTGGACGGCATGTGCAGCTCCCCTCCCTGCCCCGCCGGCGATGCCAGGCCGGGCAGCGTCGCGTCGGCTGTCAGCATAGACCGCTTCCCTGAAAGTAGCTAGGGTTCTTGCTACGTTGCTGCAGGCTCGGCATGCCCCGTCGCGCCCGGCACCGTCGGGCAGCCAGCACCGGCAGGCAGCCAGCACCGTCGGGCAGGCAGCACCGGCAGGGCGGGCGGCGTGCGGTTGCGAGGGTTCGCGTCGGGAGGAGGCAGCATGGAACGGGTCGTCGTGATCGGGGCCGGCGGCATCGGCTCCGCCATCGCCGGCCTGCTGGCACGCGCCGGGGTCGACGCGACGCTGGTGGGACGGTCGCCCGAGCACGTGCGGGCCGTGCAACGCCACGGCCTGCGCATCGAGCACCCGGACGGCACCGTCGAGCAGGTGGCGGTCGACGCCACCACCGCCGGCGACGCCGGGCAGCCCGGACCCGGCGGGCACGCCACGCACGTGCTGGTCGCCACCAAGTCGTTCGACACCGCAGGGGCCGCCCAGGCTGCCCGTCCGTTCGTCGGGCCCGGGACCTGGGTCACGACCGTGCAGAACGGGCTCGGCAACGACACCGTGCTGGCCGAGGCGCTCGGTGCCGATCGCGTGCTGCCGGGGCTCACGACCATCGGTGCCGAACGGCGGGCGGCGGGCACCGTGTTCGTGAGCGCCATGACGGCAGCGGGCAGGTCGACGACCTACGTCGGGCCGCCCCGGGTGGCCGGGGGCGACCTGGCCGGCGCC
>JAJZYI010000191.1 GCA_021798135.1 Actinomycetes bacterium
GCCGGCGCCGAGCCCTGCGCGCCCGCGCCGGGGGGCGGCGCCGGCGAGGGTACCGGATGGCCCGGCACGGGCACACCCGGGGACACCGGCGAGGACGCGCCAGGCGTTCGAGCCGGAGGGTCCGGCGGGACCGAGCCCGGCGGCACCCGGGGAGCCGGCGGGACCGAGCCCGGTGGTACCGGCGGGACCGAGCCCGGCGGCACCCGGGGAGCCGGCGGTGCCGGCGGGACCCTGGGGTACGGGGCGGGCGCAGCGCCGGCAGGGGGCGCGGGCGGCGTCGCGCCGTCGCCACTCCCGGCCGGGTTGCCGGTCACCACCGCCCTCGCTGGCCGGGCAACGGCTGCGGGCCGCCGACGGCACCCGGCCCGCCGGCACCGCTGCCGGCACCGCTGCTGGCACCGGTGAGCTGGAAGAACAGGGACTCCAGGTCGGCGGCGCCACCGGTCGTCGTCGACGACATGGCCAGGACCACGATCTGGTGCTCGGCCATGATGAGCCCCACCCGTTCCGGCCCCACGCCCAGCGCCACCACCACGTCCGGCGGCTGCTCTCGGACGTCGATGCCGGCGCCTCGCAGCGCCGCGGCCAGGCGGGGCGCATCGTGGGTGCGCACCTGCACGGCGGCTGTGGACCCGGCGTGCATCAGGTCCGCGAGCCGCCCCTGGGCAGCCAGGCGGCCGGCAGAGACGATCACGACGTCGTCGACGGTCTGGGCGGCCTCGGCGAGCAGGTGCGACGACACCAGGACGACCCGCCCCCTGCTCGCGTACCAGCGCAGGAACGAGCGGAGCCAGGCGATGCCCTGGGGGTCGAGGCCGTTGGCCGGCTCGTCGAGGACCAGCACGTGGGGATCGCCGAGCACGGCCCGGGCCAGCTCGAGCCGTTGGCGCATGCCCATCGAGTAGCCCCCGACGGCGCGGCCCGCCTCGGCGCCCAGCCCCACCAGGTCGAGGACCTCGTCCGCCCGCCGCCGGTCGATCCCCGCGGCGCTGCACTGCACCCGAAGGTGCGAGCGCGCCGACCGCGCCGGGTGGAAGCCGGACGACTCCAGGACCGCGCCGACGGTGCGCGACGGGTCCGCCAGGTCCCGGTAGGCGACGCCGTTGACGAGCGCCGTCCCGGCCGTCGGGCGGACCAGGCCGAGGACGGCGCGCAGCGTGGTCGTCTTCCCCGAGCCGTTCGGCCCGAGGAAGCCGGTGACGGTGCCCGGGCGGACCGTGAAGCTCATGTCGTCGACGGCCAGCACCGCGCCGAACCGCTTGGTCAGGTTGCGGACCTCGATCCAGGGGGCGGCCGCGCCGGGGGCCGGACCGGCGGTCATGCGCTGGCCCCGCGCCGATCAGGCTGGGCACCCGGGCCCGGCCGCGACCTGCCGCCCCGCTCGTGTCGCGGACGCCGGCATCGCGGCCCCGGTCCCATGTGCCCACGGTACCCGGCGCTGCCCCGGGTGGCCGGGCATCCGGGCGCCTTGGGCGGGCGGGCGGCCGGGAAGCGCCGATCGCCGGGCGGCCGATCAGGAAGCGCCGATCGCCGGGCGGCCGATCAGGAAGCGCCCATCGGGAGCCGGCCGGACGGTAGCCAGCCGGTCAGGAGACGGCGGGCAGCACCTCGGCGGCCAGCAGCTCCAGGTGGTCGAGATCGGCGAGGTCGAGCACCTGCAGGTAGGCGACCTCGGCCCCGGCGGACGCGAAGGCCTGCAGGCGGTCGACGACCTCGGCCGGCGTGCCGGCCGCACCGTTGGCGCGCAGCTCGCCGACGTCGCGCCCGATCGACGCCGCCCGGCGGCCGAGCTCGGCCTCGTCCGCCCCGCAGCACGCCACCAGCGCGACGGACCGGCGCAGGGTGGCCGGGTCGCGTCCTGCGTCGGCGCACGCCCTGTCGGCATCGCGCTGGCGCTCAGCGAAGAGCTCCAGCGGGGGGAAGGGCAGGTTGATCTCGTCGGCGAAGCGGGCCGCCAGCGCGGGCGTGCGACGCGGGCCCAGGCCGCCGACGATGACCGGCGGCCGCGGCGACTGCTGCGGGCGCGGCAGCCCAGGGTTCGCCTCGACGCGGTAGTGCGAACCGGCGAAGGAGAACGGCCGGTCCGGGCTCGCCGCCCACATCCCCTCGATCACCTGCAGCTGCTCCCGAAGGCGCTCGAAGCGCTCCGCCATGGGCGGGAACGGCACGCCGTAGGCCAGGTGCTCCTGGTCGAACCACCCGGCACCGAGCCCCAGCTCCACCCGGCCCCCGCTCATCTGGTCGACCTGGGCGACCGTGACGGCCAGCGGGCCGGGGAGCCGGAACGTGGCGCAGGTGAGCAGGGTCCCGAGCCGCAGGCGGGACGTCTCCACGGCGAGCCCGGCCAGCGTCGCCCAGGCGTCGGTGGGGCCCGGGCCCGGGTCACCGCCGCCCATGCGGAGGTAGTGGTCGGAGCGGAAGAACCCGTCGAACCCGAGCCGCTCGGCGGCGCGGGCGACGGCGGCCAGGTCCGCGTAGGTGGCCCCCTGCTGGGGCTCGGTGAAGACGCGCAGGCGCATGCCCTCGTGCTACCACGCGCCGGCTCGCCGCACCGGGGCCCGGCGGCCGCACCCGGCACCTGACCGCACAGCGTGGGCCATTGTGCTTGCATTGTGACGGCGCGTGCACGCGTCGGGGGATCTGGCTAGCCTGCGCGGTGCTGTGTCCCGAAGCGGTGGAGCACGTCCCGTGCGCCTCGCCCGTCGCCCGCCGCTCTCGCTGGCGCGCGTCGGCGGGCTGGCGCTCGCTGCAGGCGCCCTGGCGGCGGCAGCGGTCCTGCCGAGCGCGCCCGCAGACGCCGGTCCCGTGACGGCGTCGGGCCTCGCCACCCAGGCCAGCGCCCTGCAGGCGGACCTGGTCTCGACCGCCCAGCAGCTGCACACCCTGGCCGCCGGCACCGTCGCGGCCTCAGCCCGCCTGACCGCCGCGAGCGCTGCCGTCCAGCACGACGCGGCGATGCTCGGCCAGCTGCAGCAGCAGCTGGCCGGGGCGACGGCGACGCTGCGCACCGTCGCCGTGCAGGCCTACATGCGCGACAGCGGCGGCAGCACCGCGCTGGCCATCTTCGACAGCTCCCCGACCGAGTCGGCGGCCCTGCGCGAGTACACGGCCCTGGCCGGCGTGACGGAGGCGGGCGCCATCGACCGCTTCCGGCGCGCCCACACCCTGGTGGCCCAGCAGGAGTCGGCGATGAAGGCCGAGCAGGCCGCCGCGACCGCCGCCTACGACACGCTGCAGCACCAGTACGCGGTCCTGCAGCAGACGGTGTCGCACGAGCAGGCCATGCTCACCGCCGTCCAGCACCAGCAGCAGGTGCTGGCGCAGCAGCAGGCGCTCGCCCGCCAGCAGGCTCTCGCCGCCCTCGCCCAGCAGGCCGCCCTCGCCCAGCAGGCCGCCGCCCGCCAGGGGGCTCCCCTGTCGGTGAACGTGGGTGCCCTCGTCCCGGCCGGCAGCTCCATGGCCCAGGACCTGGCCCGGCTGCGCGAGTGCGAGTCCGGCGGCAACTACCAGGCCGACACCGGCAACGGCTACTACGGCGCGTACCAGTTCGCACGGTCGACGTGGCAGGGCCTGGGCTACTCGGGGTTGCCGAGCAGCGCGCCGCCAGCCGTCCAGGACCAGGCCGCCATGCGCCTGGAGCAGGCGGACGGCTGGGGCCAGTGGCCCGTCTGCTCCGCCATGCTCGGGCTGTAACGTGCGCCCGGCCCGCCGGCGGGCGGGCGCACGACGCGGATGCCGGCCCGGCCGGCTGGGAGGTCACCGATGGCACCGACCGACACCGTCACCGTGGAGCGCCGTGTGGCAGCCAGCCCGGCCACCGTGTACGCGCTCGTGAGCGACGTGACCAGGATGGGCGAGTGGAGCCCCGAGACCACCTCGTGCCGATGGCTGGGCGGTGCGAGCCGCGCTGCCGTGGGCGCCCGGTTCCGAGGCACCAACCGGTCCGGTCGGCGGCAGTGGTCCACCACCTGCACCGTCGTCCAGGCCGACCCGGCCACCGGCTTCGGGTTCGAGGTCAAGGCGGGGCCCGTCGCCATCGCCCGGTGGACCTACGACCTGCGGCACGACGGCGACGGCTGCGTGGTCACCGAGACGTGGACGGACCAGCGCGCCCGCTGGATGACGCGGGCCGGCACCCTGCTCACCGGGGTCGCCGACCGGGCGGAGCACAACCGGCGCACCATGGAGCAGACGCTCGAGCGGCTCGCCAGCGCGGCCGAGGCGGCCGGCTGAAGCCCCTTATGGGGTGCCGGCGCCGACGTCCACGTCGCGGGCCGTCGCGGCGGCGAACGCCCGTGCCGCCGCTGCGGTGGCCCGTGCCGCGGCGGTGATCGCCGCCGGTACGCCCGCCGGAGCCCCAGGGCCACCAGCACCCGCCGGAGCCATCGGAACGCCGGCACCCGCCATCGCCATCGCCAGCGCCGCGGAGCCGCCAGCACCCGCCGGATCCACCGCGCCACCGGCACCCGGCGCCGCGTGCGCCGCGCCGCCGGCACCTGCAGCACCCGCCGGAGCCCCTGCGCCCGCAGCACCCGCCGGAACCATCGCGCCGCCGGCGGCCGGTGCCGTGGTCGACGGAGCCGCGGGGTTCCGGGGCCGACGGGCCGGGGCCGCGGCCAGGGGGCGGGCCGCCGAGGTGGTGCCGGCGAACGCCGGCGAGGCGGCCAGGACCTCCTCCTGCCACCGGGCGACGGCCGCCTGGCGGAGCTCGTCGGCATAGGGGACGAGGAGCTTGCGCACCGCGGCGGCGATCCGCTTGTGCCCCTCGTCGCCAGGGTAGGTGCCGTCGGCCAGCTCGTCGGGACCGAGCACCGATCCGCCGTCGAGCAGGGCCAGGCGCTCGTCGGCGACGGCGAGCGCGGTCACCACGTCCTCGACGGACCGCCGCAGGTCCGACAGGGTGGCCCCCAGGACGTTCGGCGTGTCCTCCGCCGCCGGCCGGCACGTCGGGCTCATCACGACGAGCGGCACCTCCGGGTGCCCGGCCCGGACGAGCTGCACGAAGGCGCGCAGCTCCTCCACGAGCATCGGCGTGCTGTGCGGCGGCCGGGACCAGCATCCCGTCCCGACGGCCACCACCACCGCCTCGGCGGGGGTGCGGGCGATCATCTGGGCGACCGCCGGCTCCAGCCGGGTCGTCCCGGAGAAGCCCAGGTTGCACACGTCGAGACCGAGGGTGCGCCCGGCCACGGCCGACCACGACCCGACGGGGGACGACGCCAGCCAGCCCTGCGTGACCGCATCCCCGTACACCAGGCAGCGCGGCTGGCGGGGCGCCGGCCGCAGGGCCCCGTCGACGGGCTGGATCTGGTGGACGACGGGCCGCATGCCCTCCGGCAGGTAGATCACGGCCGCCGCGTCGGGGTCGCCGACGAGCGGGACCACGACCTCGCCGTCGCCGAGGACGGCCGGCACCTCGGCGATCCGGCGCCCCGAGCGGAAGGCCACGAACGAGCAGCCCGCACCGTCGCCCCGGTAGCCGAGGTCCGCCGTGGTGGTCCGGTAGCGGAGCCGGACGGCGGAGGCGTCGCCGACCACCTCGATCCGGACGCCGACGGGCAGCGTGGCGGAGGACCAGACGTCGCCGGGAACCTGGTCGGCCTCCTGCGGGTGCAGGCGAGGGTACGCAGCCGTGCCCGTGGGCGGGAAGGCCCACCCTCGCACGAACGGCTCGGGCTGTTGGGGGCGTGCGGTCACCGGCTCCTCCGTCGTGGCCTGCCGGCGCTGTGTGCCGGCACCACCACATCGGTCGACGCGCCCGAAGTGTAGAACGCCGTCAGGTCAAAATCTCACCCTAAGCGTCTATATGAGCATTCATTGTGAGATTTCCTCACGGAGAGCGGACGCCGACGCCGAGGAGGCAGGTCGGCGCTCACGGGCCGGCGGCACCGTGGGCGACCAGCCCGGCCAGCAGCACCGCCGCTGCCGCCGCCAGCGCCACCGCCACCACGGTCATCAGGACGGCGGCGCCACGGCGAGCGAACAGCGGCGGACCGGGATCGAGCGGGCCGAGGAGCGGCGATCGCACCCAAGGGTCGCGCTCGGGCGGCCGCAGGCGCCGCAACCGGGGCCAGAAGGCGAGGTTGCCGATCACGGTCAGCGCGTTGAGCAGCCAGCCCAGCGCCAGCACGTCGGCAAGGAGCGACCGCCGCGGCGCCCGCGTGCCGTAGCTGCCGCTCGGTCGGCCACCGCACAGGGCGGTGTCGGTCAGCTCCCGGAGGACGGCCAGGCCGCACAGCCGGCACAGCGGCCCCCGCTCCACCGGACCGCCCCCGCTGAGCAGGCCGCTCAACAGGCCGGCCCGCTGGCCCCGCAGGTCGACCGGGACCGCCGGCGCTCCACCGCACAGCCGGCACTCCCCCGCCTGGCGGTCGCGGGAGGGTCGACCGCCCGCACCCCGGCGATCCGCCGCACCGGCGTCGTCGGCCACGTCCCGGCGGTCGGCCGCACCCCGGCGAGTGGCCGCACCCCGGCGACCCACCGCACCGGGGTGACCGGCCAGGCCTGCGCTCCCGGTGTCGGCCAGACCTGCGCTCCACGTGAACGGGCGTGCCGGCGGGGTCGCCGGCCACGTCCCGGGCGGCGCGACGGGTCCCGCCGCGGAGCCTGGCGACCGCGCC
>JAJZYI010000192.1 GCA_021798135.1 Actinomycetes bacterium
ACGGGGGAGGCGCGCACCCGGAGCGCCGGCGCCGCAGGGAGGGAACGCCCATGGCCTCAGGTGCACCGTCGGTCGAGGACCTCGACCTCCCGATGCTCGACATCCTGGGGATGGACCGCGCCGAGGCGGTGGCCGCCATGGCCGGCGCCCGGGAGCGGGGCTGGCTCGCCCGCAGCCTGCTCGGCTTCGCCGTCACCACCTACGACGACGCCGTCGCCCTCCTGCGCGACCGCCGCTTCCACTCGGCGCTGTCGCTCATCCCGGCGATGTCGGGCGTGGCGCCCGAGGAGTCGTTCATGGGGCGGAGGCGGTCGATCCTGGCCATGGAGGGCGCCGAGCACGCCCGCCTGCGGCGCCTGGTGGCGCCGGCGTTCACCCCCGCCGCCGCCGACCGCCTCCGGCCGCTCATGGACGGGGTGATGGACGCCCTGCTCGACGCGGTCGCACCGGCGGGCGCCGCCGACCTGGTGGCCTCGGTGTGCGAGCCGTACCCGGTGCCGGTGATCTGCGCGCTGCTCGGCGCCCCGGCTGCGGACGCGCCACGCTTCTCCTCGTGGGCGACCGACATCTTCCGGATCTTCAACGGCAACCTGGCCGAGGAGCTGCCGGTCGTGGAGCGGGCGGCCGGCGAGCTCGACCGGTACGTCCGGTCGATGGTCGAGGAGCGCCGCCGCCGGCCGGCCGACGACCTGCTCAGCGCGCTCGTCGCCTGCGAGGAGGCCGGCGACCGCCTGAGCACCGACGAGCTCGTGATGCTGGCCGAGGCGGTCCTCATGGCCGGCACCGACACCACCCGCAACCAGCTCGCCTGCAGCCTGGCCCTCTTCCTCGACCACCCCGACCAGTGGGCGCTGCTGGCACGGCGGCCCGAGCTGGCCGGCCGCGCCGTGGAGGAGTCGATGCGCTTCCTCGGGGCGGTCCGCAGCACCGCTCGGGTCGCCGCCGAGGACGTCGAGTACCGCGGCGTGCGCTTCCCGGCCGGCACGATCGTCTCGATCCACCTGGCCGGCGCCAACCGCGACCCGGGCGCCTTCGCCGACCCGGACCGGTTCGACCTCGCTGCGCCGCGGGACACCCAGCAGCTCACGTTCGGGTCGGGCATCCACCACTGCCTCGGCGCCGCCCTCGCCAGGGCCGAGCTGCAGCAGGCCCTGCCGATGATCGCCCGCCGGCTGCCCGGCCTGGCGGCCGACGGGCCCGTGACGTGGAAGCCGCCGACGTTCGGCATCTGGGGGCCGCGCTCGCTCCCCGCCCGGTGGGACGCCCCGGCCTGAGGGCCCGGACGCCGGCGGCCGCTCGCTAGCCGGCGGCGCCCACCCGGTTGCCACCCATGCGCTTGGCGCCGTACATGGCGGCGTCGGCGACGGCGAGGAGCGCGTCGATGCCCGTACCGTCCTCCGGCGCCGCCGCCACCCCGGCGCTCAGGGTGACCCCGGGCAGCGGGTCCGCGCCCGACCGGCACGTGGCGTCCCACGAGGCGCACCACTGGTTCGCCCGCCGGCGGGCCACCGCCTTCGGCGTCCCGGGCAGGATGGCCAGCAGCTCGTCGCCGCCCATCCGGCAGCACACGTCGCCGGAGCGCATCTCGCCATCGAGGAAGCCGGCGATGCGCCGGAGCGCGGCGTCGCCCTCGGCGTGGCCGAGCGTGTCGTTCAGCTGCTTGAAGTGGTCGACGTCGATGAGGACGACGCTCAGCGGCGCCCCGGTGCCGGCGGTGACGGCGAGCTCCTCGTGCAGGGCCACCTCCATGTAGCGCCGGTTGAACAGCCCCGTCAGCGGATCGCGCACCGCCATCTCCTCGAGCTCGCGGCGCAGGCGCTCGGTGGTCTCCATCTGGTCCCGGAGCTGCTGCTGGGCCAGCTCCACGTCGGTGACGTCGCGCGCCAGGAGCAGGCGGCCGGTGGCGAGGCCGCGCCGGTTCACCAGTTCGGTCACCCGGACGTCGAGGTAGGCGTCGGCCACCTGCACCGTCCAGGCGTGCGGCGGCTCGTCCTGGAGCAGCGGCGACGTCCAGCTCCCGATGGCCAGGTCCACCCGCCGGCCCATGGCCCCCCCGCCCTGCACGTCGGGCATCGGCGTGGCCGTCGTCCGGGCGACGAAGGCCCGGGCGGCACGGTTCAGGTCGATGACCCTCCCCTGGGCGTCGACGACCACCACCAGGTCCTCCATGGTCTCCACGAGCACGTCGCGGGCGACGGGGACCAGGTCCAGCGCCCGGAAGCGGAACAGCGCCCACCCGGTGCCCACCGCGGTGAAGCAGAAGGCCACGGGCGTGGGGTCGAACGGGCCGATGTCGACGAGGTGGAGAGCGAACACCACGTTCGCCGCCCACGGGACCGCGGCGCACAGCAGGGTCGCCACCGCCTGCCGGCGGAACACGCCTCGCTGGCGCACCGCCATGCGGAGCAGGACCGCGGCGGCTACACCCAGCAGGACGTACGAGTAGGCGGTGTGGACGAGGAACAGCGGCCCGGGCGACCACGCCAGGCCGCGCGGGTCGCTGCCCACCACGTGTGCACGCGCGACGAACAGGTGGGTGACGGGGTTGGTGGCGGCAGCGACGAGCGCCAGGACGGGCTCGACGGCCAGCAGCCGGACCGTCCTGCGCGCCAGCCGGGCCTGGTCGCGCGTGACGCACAGGACGAGCGCGAAGAACGACGCCGGGACCAGCACCAGGCCCGGGTAGATCAGGAGGTCGAAGGCGACCATCGGGTGCAGCGCCGACGACGCCCACTGGAGTGCGTAGGCGACCGACCACCACGCCAGGCCGCACATCAGGACGGTGAGCGGGACGTACCCGGCATGGACCGCCCGCCGGCGCCACGACAGCGCGGCGAAGCCCAGCGACATCGCCGCCGCCACCGCCAGCACGATCACGTAGCCGTTGAGCTGCACTCGCCCTCCGTCGCCGGGAACGACACCACGTTGAGTGTCGGCACTGCCGGGGGCGAACCTGAGGCGGCAGGGAGCGAACCCGACGCGGGGCCGGCTGCGGCAGCGCCACGGGCCGGCTGCAGTGGTGCCCGCCGGCGACCGGGCGGCCGCCGGCGCGCTAGGCGACGGGACCGGTCCGGCCGCGGGGCGACGAGCGGGTGCGCTTGACCGCGAACATGGCCTGGTCTGCCCGCCTGACGAGCGAAGCGTGGTCGTCGCCCTCGACGGGGCGGGCTGCGCCGATGCTGGCGCGCGGCTGCCAGCTCCCCCCGCCGAGCTCGATCGGCCCGCCGAGCGCGAGCTCCAGGCGCTCCCGGATGACGTCCTCGTCGGTCTGCGCCGAGCGGCTGCAGACGGCGACGAACTCGTCGCCGCCGTAGCGGGCGACCACGTCCTCGGGGCGGAGCCCCAGGCGCAGCCGGCGCGCCACCTCGGCGAGCACCGCGTCGCCGGCGTCGTGGCCGTAGGTGTCGTTCACGACCTTGAACCCGTCGAGGTCGACGAACAGCACCAGCGTCCCCGCCGGGTCCTCGGCCAGCGCGGCCTGCAGGTGCTCCTCCAGGCCGTGGCGGTTGGGCAGCCCCGTCAGCGGGTCCTCGCGCGCCTCGCGGCGCAGCCGGACGGCCGCCGACACCTCCGACAGCGAGCCGACGAAGCTCCGCGGCCCCTCACGCGTGCCGCCCATGGACCGCACGCTGAGCCGCCACACCGACGCGCCGTCGCTGCCGCCGAGCTCGACCGAGCGCCGGTCGGCCTGCGTCGCGGTGGCCAGGTCCCGCAGCATCGCGTCGAGCACCGGCCGGTCCTCCGTCGCCACGATGTCGTGGAGGCGGGTGACACCCGGGCGCCCGTGGAGCAGTTCGGTCCACCGGGCGTTGTGGAACTGGACCGTCCCGTCCGCGCTGCAGCGGAAGACGGCCGAGGGGACCTCGTCGGCCAGGAGCCGGAAGTCCTCGGCGAGGGCGCGCACCTCCGCCTCGCGCTGGCGCAGCGCCTGCTCCTGCGCCATGCGCACGGTGATGTCCCACACCACCGCCATGACCGGTGCGTCCCCGCTGTCCGTCCGGTTCAGGTACGAGGCCTCCAGCCAGATCGACGTGCCGTCCTTGCGCAGCCACGGCCGCCGGCTGGTGTTGACGTTGCCCGGGCGGGAGCGCAGCTGCACCCAGAGGTCGACCGAGTCGCTGGCGCTCTCCAACGGCAGGAACTCGGTGGGCCGCCGGCCGACCACCTCGTCGACGCGGTAGCCGAGCATGTCCTGGAGCCGCCCCTCGACCGCGGTGATCTGGGCGTGCTCGTCGATCGTCAGGACCATCCAGTTGGCCGCGTCGTGGTCGCCGGCGACCTGCTCCACGGGCGGGTCGATGGGCGGGCCGTCGACCTCGCGCACCAGGACCACCAGGGCGCCGACGTCGTCGCTGTCGAGCAGGTTCAGCCAGGTGATCTCGGTGTGGTGCCAGTCGCCGATGACCGCCGACCGGACGCGGCCCGTCACCAGCTCGCCGGGCTGGGCGAGGCAGCGGCCGAACAGGTCGATGAGCACCGGGCGGTCGGCGGGGTAGATCGCGGCGATGACGTCCGGCGAGTCGCCCTCGATGACCGCCAGCGAGGCGTCCCGCAGCCACGCCGGCACCGGCACCGTGCCGGCGTTGGCGTCGCGCAGGCAGACGCTCTGCCCCTGGGCAAGGTCGCACACCTCATCGCGCGTCCACGTCCGCCTCCCCACGCTCCTGTCATCGGCTCGGGCACCTGGATCCTTGAACTCGCAACTACACGAGGAGCGTCCGCGACGCGCGCTCCGGCACGGTCGCGGTGCCCGAGCCGAGGAACGGCGCGTCGCCGAAGGCGAAGACCCCGCCGTCCGCGCCGAGCAGCCAGTAGCCGTGGCCGCCGGCGGTCGCCGCCATCGCGGCGATGGGGGCTGCCGGGGTGACGTGGACCGACGGGAGCGAGCCGTAGAACCCCGGGGCGGGTTCGCCGGCCGCGTAGGTGAAGACGCCGCCGTCGACCTCGGCCGCCCAAGCGCCGGGCGTCCCCGTCGCGGCGGGAGCGACCCCGACGAACGGCGCCACCGTGCCGCCCGCCATGCTCGGGCCGTTCAGCACCGTCGGCAGCGCCCGTGAACCGGCGAACGCCAGCACGGTGTCCTCGTACTCGGAGGTGACGACGTACCCGGCCGACGGGGTCGGCCCCGGCATCGCCGCGATGGCGGAGAACGGCTCGTCGGCGAACCCCTGGCCGGCGGCCTCGCCGAGGAAGGGGGCGTCGCCGAAGGCGAACACCCCGCCGTCGGCACCGAGCAGCCAGTAGCCGCGGCCGCCGGGCGTGGCGGCCATGCCGACGACCGGGCCGGCGGGGGTGACCCCCATGCCGGGCAGCGAGCCGAGGTAGCGGGCGTCGCCGAAGGCGTAGACCCCGCCGTCGGCGCCCACCAGCCAGTAGCCGCCGCCGTCGGGCGTGGCGGCCATGCCGACGATCGGCGCCACCGGGTCGATCCCCATGCCGGGGAGCGAGCCGTGGTAGGCGGCGTCGCCGTAGGCGTGGACGCCGCCGCCCGCCTGGGCCAGCCAGTAGCCGCGGCCGTCGGGGGTGGGCGCCATCGCCACGAACCGCCCCGACGGGTAGGCGGCGGTGACGGTGAGCGCCACGCTGGCCGCGGGTGCGCCGTCGCAGCTGTTGGCGAGCGTGTACGTCCCCGGCCCCACCGCCTCCCCGCTCTGGCGGGAGGCGGCCAGGTAGGCGGGGACGGCGAAGTCGTAGGTCCACGAGGCGCCGGCGACCTCGGTCGGGAACAGCTCCAGCACCGGGTAGGCCCCGGGAGGGACGAAGCCCGGCACCGGCGTGGTGCCCGACGCCGTCAGGAAGGCGAGCATCGACGACCGGCCCCTGCAGCTGGCGGCGTCGTGGCCCGACACCACCACCACCTGGCCGACCGCCGCCGCCGTGCTCGACACCGACAGGGTGTTGCCGACGGGCTGCCCGCCGGCCGGTGCCGCGCCGGTCCCGACCGCCCCTACCGCCCCTACCGCCGCGGCGATCCCCAGCACGCCGACGAGGAGCGTGCCCGCCGACCGTCGGGTCCCCGGCATCCGCTTGTGGCTGATCCCACCATTGTCGCGCGCACGCCCCTGCCCGCGCCGGCCGTGGAGGGACCGTTAGGGTGAGCAACCACCGCCCCTCGGCGCGTGGGAGGACGCGGCCGGCCCCGGCTCGGGACGCGTCGTCGTCCACCTCCGGGGCACGGCGAGCACAGGGCACAGCGAGCCCAGGGCACAGCGAGCCCAGGGCACAGCGAGCCCAGGGCACAGCGAGCCCAGGGCACAGCGAGCACAGGGAGGAAGGATGGTCGGAGACGAGGTCCCGCCCCGGGGAACGGACCCGGGCCTCGCACGGCTCGCCTGGCCGGCCGAGCTCGTGCCCGGTCGGCGGCCCGTCACAGGCCGGCGCAGCGGTCAGGCTGCCGTGCGCCGCGCTCGCCACGGTGGCTCCCGCCGGCCGGCCGAGCCGCTCGCCGGCTGAGCGGCGAGCGATGGAGCCCGCTGGGTCCTGCTGCCGAGGCGGGCCGCCGCACCTCCAGGCGACCTGGCGGGCGGAGGTCGCCCGCCGGCGGGCACGGCGACGGGCGGTACGGCGCCGCCGGACCGCCGTCGGCC
>JAJZYI010000193.1 GCA_021798135.1 Actinomycetes bacterium
GGTCGGCGGGCGGGCTGGGGCGCCGGATTGCCCTGCGACTGGCCGCCGCCTACAATGGCGAACCGGCGTCGGCGCGCTCGCGCCCGAGCGCGGCCGCACCGCCCCACCACCCAGAGGATCTCGACGTGCGTACCTTTTCGCCAAAGCCCCAGGACATCACCCGTGCGTGGCATGTCGTCGACGCCGAGGGCATGGTCCTGGGCCGCCTCGCCACCGAGGTCGCCAGCCGCCTGCGCGGCAAGCACAAGCCGACGTTCGCCCCCCACGTCGACACGGGCGACCACGTCATCGTGGTGAACGCGGCCAAGGTCGTGATGACCGCCGGCAAGGCCGAGCAGAAGTTCGCCTACCGCCACAGCGGCTACCCGGGCGGCCTGCGCGCCACCCGCTACACCGACCTGCTCGGCACCAGGCCCGAGGAGGTGGTCCGCCGGGCCGTCCGGGGCATGCTCCCCAGGACCCGCCTGGGCCGCCAGCAGCTCGCCAAGCTCAAGGTCTACGCCGGCCCCGACCACCCGCACGCCGCGCAGCAGCCCCAGCCGCTGGACCTGCCGGGTGCGCGCCGGGATCGCGCGTCGGCCCGCACCTGAACCACCGGCGCCCCGGTCCCGCCGGCCGGGCGTGCCACCGCCGGGCGTCGCACCGGCCCACCGACAGACCACCGCACCGCTCGACCGACGAGCACCGCAGCCACAGCACCGCACCAAGGAGCACCCCGTGTCGAGGAAGCCGAAGATGGCACCGCCGCTCTGCCAGACCACCGGCCGCCGGAAGGCGGCCGTGGCCCGCGTGCGCTTCCGTCCCGGCGGCGGCGCCATCACGGTCAACCGTCGGCCGATCGAGGACTACTTCACGTCCGCCACCCACCGCATGGTGGTGACCGAGCCGCTGCGCGTCGCGCAGCTCGACGGCGACTACGACATCGACGCCACCATCGACGGCGGCGGCGTGTCGGGCCAGGCCGGCGCCATGCGCCTGGGCATCGCCCGGGCCATCGTGGCGCTGCTGCCCGAGCAGCGCGGCGGCCTGAAGAAGGCCGGCCTCCTCACCCGCGACGCCCGGGAGAAGGAGAGCAAGAAGTACGGGCTCAAGAAGGCCCGCAAGGCGCCGCAGTACTCCAAGCGGTAGGAACGTGCCGGTCCGTTTCGGCACGGACGGCATCCGCGGGGTCGCCAACCTGGACCTGACGCCGGACGTCGCGCTGGCGCTCGGGCGTGCCGTGGCCGACGTGCTGCCGTCCGAGGCGGTCGTCGTCGGGCGCGACACGCGGCGCTCGGGCCCGATGCTCCAGGCCGCCGTCACCGCCGGGCTCGCCAGCCGTGGCGTCGGGGTGGTGGACGTCGGCGTCCTGCCGACCCCCGGCGTGGCGTTCACGGCGGCCCGCCGGAACTGCCCGGCCGTCATGGTCTCCGCGTCGCACAACCCCTTCGCCGACAACGGGCTGAAGGTCTTCGGCCGCGGCGGCCGCAAGCTGGCCGACGGCGACGAACGCGCGCTCGAGGACGCCCTCGGACGGGCGCTGGCCGGGGCCGCTGGCGCGGGGGCGCCGGCGTCCGCGGCGGGCCACGGCACCGGGGCCGCCGTGCCCGTCGGGGCAGAGGTCGGCCCGGTGGCGACCGACGCCGACGCCGCCGACGCCTACGTCGAGGCGACGGTGGCGGCCCTGGAGGGCCGTGACCTGGCCGGCATGCGCGTCGTCCTCGACTGCGCCAACGGCGCGGCCTGGCAGGTCGGGCCGGCCGCCCTGCGCGCGCTCGGGGCGGAGGTGTCGGTCATCGGGGACCGGCCCGACGGGGTGAACATCAACGCGGGCTGCGGCTCGACGCAGCCCGAGGCGCTGGCGGCCGCCGTGGTCGCCGGCGGCGCGGACCTGGGCCTGGCGCTCGACGGCGACGCGGACCGGCTGCTCGCCGTCGACCACCTGGGCGGCACCGTCACGGGCGACCACCTGCTCGCCCTGTTCGCCGCCGACCTGCGGGCCCGCGGCCGCCTGCACGGCGACGCGGTGGTGGTCACGGTCATGTCGAACCTCGGGCTGCGCATGGCGCTCGCCGGCATGGGCGTCGCCGTCCACGAGACGCCCGTCGGCGACCGCTACGTGCTCGAGGCCCTCGACGCCGGCGGGCTGGTGCTCGGTGGCGAGCAGTCGGGCCACCTGGTGTTCCGTTCGCTGGCCACCACCGGCGACGGCCTGCTCACCGCCGTGCTGCTCGCCGACCTGGTGCGCCGGGCCGGGCTCCCGCTGGCCGAGCTGGCGGGCCGGGCCATGACCGTGGTGCCGCAGCGCATGACCAGCCTGCGTGTCGCCGACCCGGCGACGGTCGCCGCCGGCGCGGCGGTGGCGGCGGCGCTGGACCGGGCCCGCGTCGCGCTGGGGGAGCACGGCCGGGTCCTGGTGCGCCCGAGCGGCACCGAGCCGGTCGTCCGCGTGATGGTGGAGGCGACCGACGCCGCGCTGGCCGACCGGGTGCTGGCCGAGGTGTGCGCAGCGGTCGAGGCCGCGTCGACCGGCGTCGCGCCGTAGCCTTCATCGCATGTGCGGCATCATCGGCATCACCGGTGACGGGGAGGCGGTCGAGATCCTCCTGGAGGGGCTGGCCCGGCTCGAGTACCGGGGGTACGACTCGGCGGGCCTCGTGCTCGGGAGCCCCGACGGCCTGTGGCGGGCCCGTGCCGCCACGGGCACGCGTTCGCTCGGCGACCTGCGCAAGCAGGCCGAGGGCGCGCCCGGGGCGTGCGCCGGCGTGGCGCACACGCGCTGGGCGACCCACGGGCACCCCACCGAGCACAACGCCCACCCGCACCTCGACTGCAGCGGGGCCGTGGCCGTGGTCCACAACGGCATCGTCGAGAACGGCCAGGAGCTGCGCCGGCGCCTGGCCGCCGCCGGGCACCGGCTGGCCTCGGACACCGACAGCGAGGTCCTCGCCCACCTGGTGGAGGAGGAGCTGGCCGCAGCCGGCGCCGGCGATCCTGGCGGGGACACCCCGGGCGGTGCGGCGATCGGGGCCGGCGGCGGGGTCACCACGGGCGGCGAGGCGATCGGGGCCGGCAGTCCCGGCGGGGTCACCACGGGTGGTGCGGCCGGCGGGGCAGCGGCCGGCTCCGTGCTGGCCGGCGCGCTGCGCCGGGCCCTCGCCCAGGTTCGCGGGTCGTACGCCGTCGTGGTGCAGTGGGCCGGCGACCCCGAGCGCCTGGTCGCCGCCCGCCGGGTGTCGCCCCTGGTCCTGGGCCTGTCAGCTGGCGGTGCCGCCCTGGTCGCCTCCGACGTCCCCGCCCTGTTGGGGCGGGCCGAGCGGTTCTGGGTGCTCGACGACGACCAGGGCGCCGAACTGGTCCCCGGCGCGGTGTCGTGCTTCGGGACGGCCGGCGAGCCGGTGGCGCCGCGGGCGCTCGCGGTCACCTGGGACCTGGAGCAGGCGCAGAAGGGGGGCTTCGCCGACTTCATGAGCAAGGAGATCGCCGAGCAGCCGCAGGCCGTCGCCGACACGTTCCTCGGACGCCTGCGGGCCGACGGCACGGCCGGCCTGGACGAGGTCCGCATCGGCGAGGACGCCCTGCGGGCCGTGGACAAGGTCGCCGTGGTGGCGTGCGGCTCCAGCTACCACGCCGGGCTGGTCGCCAAGCTCGCCATCGAGCACTGGGCCCGGCTGCCGGTGGAGGTGGACATCGCCTCGGAGTTCCGCTACCGCGACCCGGTGCTCGACGAGCGCACGCTGGTGGTGGGGATCAGCCAGTCGGGCGAGACCGTCGACACGCTGCAGGCCGTGCGCCACGGCCGCGGGCTGGGAGCCCGCACGCTGGTCATCTGCAACGTCGTCGACTCGTCGATGGCGCGCGAGGCCGACGGCGTGCTCTACACGCGCGCCGGTCCGGAGATCGGCGTGGCCGCCACCAAGACCCACCTGGCCCAGCTGGCCGCGCTCGACGTCCTGGCGCTGCACCTCGCCCAGGTGCGCGGCGCGCTCGGCGGTCCCGACGCCGGCCGCCTGCTCGCCGCCCTCGGCCGCGTGCCCGACCTGGTGGCCGAGGCCGTGGCTCGTGCCGGCGCGGTGCTGGAGGTGGCCGACCGCCTGCGCTCGGCCCGCGACGTGTTCTTCCTGGGGCGCCACGTCGGCTACCCGGTCGCGCTGGAAGGGGCCCTCAAGCTGAAGGAGATCTCCTACGTCCGGGCGGAGGCCTACCCGGCGGGCGAGCTCAAGCACGGCCCGATCGCCCTCATCGAGCCCGGTGCGGCCGTGGTGGCCGTCGCCACGCGCACGCCGCTGTGGGAGAAGCTGATGGCCAACGTCGAGGAGGTCCGCAGCCGCGGCGCGACCGTGGTGCTGGTCGCCAACGACGGCGACGACGAGACCGCCTCCCTCGCCGACGCGGTCCTGTGGGTGCCGCCGACCGAGCCGCTGCTCGCCCCCATGGTCGACGTGGTGCCGCTCCAGCAGCTGGCCTACGGCGTCGCCCGGGCCAAGGGCCTCGACGTCGACCGCCCCCGCAACCTGGCCAAGACGGTCACCGTCGAGTGAGCGCCGGCGGACCCCTCGTCGGCTCGGGCGGCCCGGGCCCGGGCGCACCGGGTCCGGGCGCGTCTTGCTCGGGCGGGTCAGCCTCGGGCGGCTCTGGCCCGGGCGCACCGGGTCCGGGCGCGTCCGGCTCGGGCGCGTCTGGCCCGGGCGCAGCCGGCGGGGTGTGCGGCATCGGCGTGGACGCCGTCGAGGTCGACCGCTTCCGTGCCGTGCTGGCCCGCCGCCCGGCACTGCCGGAGCGGGTGTTCACCGCAGCGGAGCTCGAGCGCGCCAGGCGCCGGCTCGATCCCGTGCCGACCCTGGCGGCGCGCTTCGCCGCCAAGGAGGCCGTCATGAAGGCGCTCGGCGTGGGCATCGGCGCCGTCGGCTGGCACGACATCGAGGTGCGCTCGTCGGCGTCCGGCGCACCGGTGCTGCACCTGTCGGGCCGGGCCGCCGCCCGGGCCGAGGCGGCAGGTGCCGCCGCCTGGCACCTGTCGCTGACCCACACGTCGGTCACGGCCGTGGCGAGCGTCCTCGCCGAGCGGGCCGCCCGGGGACCGGTGCGGTGAAGCCGGTCGTCACCGTCGACGAGATGCGCGCCGTGGACGCGGAGGCGCAGCGGACCGTGCCGGTGGCCGTGCTGGTGCAGCGGGCCGGTACCGCGCTCGCCCGAGTGGCGCTCCAGATGCTCGGCGGCGCCTACGGCCGGCGCGTGGTGGTGCTGGCCGGCTCGGGCAACAACGGCGCCGACGGCCGGGTGGCAGGGGCGCTCCTGGCGCGCCGCGGGGCGGTGGTGACGGTGGCAGACGCGCGCGGGAGCCCCGGGCAGGTCGGCGCGGGCGCCGACCTCGTCATCGACGCTGCGGTGGGCACCGGCTTCCACGGGCGCTACGACGCACCGGCGGTGCCGCCCGGGGTGGCGGTGCTGGCGTGCGACATCCCCTCGGGCGTGCACGGCGACACCGGCGTGGCCGCCGGGCGGCCCCTGGCGGCCGTCCGCACGGTCACGTTCGCCGCCTGGAAGCCCGGCCTGCTGCAGGGCGACGGTCCCGCCCTGGCCGGGCACGTGACGGTCGCCGACATCGGTCTCGACTGCTCGCGGGCCCGCGTCTCGCTGGTGGAGGACGCCGACGTCGACGGCCTTCCGGCTCGCCCGCCCGACGCCCACAAGTGGCAGACGGCGGTCGCCGTGGTGGCCGGCTCGCCGGGCATGACGGGGGCCGCGGCGCTGTGCGCGAGGGCCGCTGGACGGGCCGGGGCGGGCATGGTGCGCCTCGGGGTGCCGGGCGCGGACCCGGGCGACCTGCCCGCCGGCGAGGCGGTCGGCATCGCGCTGCCGGCGGCCGGCTGGGCCGACGAGGTCGTCGCGCTGTCCCGGCGGTGCGCGGCGGTCGTGGTCGGCCCCGGGCTGGGGCGCGGCGAGGCCGTCGCCGCCGAGGTGCGGCGCCTGGTGGCCCGCTGTCCCGTGCCCGTCGTCGTCGACGCGGACGGGCTCCACGCCCTGGGGGATCCCGCCGCGCTGGCCGCCGTCGTGAGCGCCCGCGGGCGCGGCGACGTGGTGCTGACCCCCCACGACGGCGAGCTGGCCCGCCTTGCGGGATCGGCCCCGGGACCGGACCGGCTGGCGGCGGCGCGCGGCCTGGCCGCGGCGAGCGGCGCCGTCGTGCTGAGCAAGGGGCCCACCACCGTCGTCGCCCGTCCTGACGGCCGGGCGCACGTGGTGCGCGCCGGCTCGCCCCGCCTGGCCACCGCCGGTACCGGCGACGTCCTGGCCGGGATGATCGGGGCCTTCGTGGCGCGGGGGGTGGCGCCACCGGAGGCGGCGGCGCTGGCCGCGCACGTGCACGGCCGCGCCGCCGGCCTGGGTCGCGCCGAGGGGCTGCTGGCCGGCGACCTGCCCGAGCTGGTGGCCGACTGGCTGTCGGCGCGCGCGGCGGGCGCGGCACGGTCGGCGGGCGCCGGCACCGAGACCGGTGCGGCACGGTCGGCGGGCGCCGGCACCGAGACCGGTGCGGCACGGTCGGCGGGCGCTGCCACCGAGGCTGGGCGCGGCGACGGGGCACCG
>JAJZYI010000194.1 GCA_021798135.1 Actinomycetes bacterium
GTGGCGCGCCGCGTGGATGGGCCGCAACGGCAAGCGCTTCGAGTCCGGCGAGGGCTCGATGTCGAAGCTGTTCGCCGGGGAGACGGCAGTGGCCGTCACCGAGGAGGCGATCCAGATCATGGGCGGCTACGGCTACATCCGGGAGCACCCCGTGGAGCGGTGGCACCGCGACTCCAAGATCTTCACGATCTTCGAGGGCACGTCCGAGATCCAGCGCCTGGTCATCGCCCGGGCCATCAGCGGCATCCGCATCCAGTAGCCCGACGGCGACCGTTCCCTCCGGTCCGGGCGGCGACGCTGCCGGGGCCGCAGGTGCTCCGGTCCGGGCGGCGACGCTGCCGGGGCCACCGATCCCCCCAGGGGACGCGCGGGCGCACGACCGTGCCCGACCGCCCCTGCCCGCCCGCGGCGGTCCTGAGGACGGGTCTGCCCAGCGAGGCCGCCGGAGCCCGGGACCGGGCCGGCGGCCTCGCCGCGTCGGCGGTGGGCGGCGCCAGCGGTGGCCCGCACCGAGCGGTGGGGGCCACCTCGGCACCGGTTCCTGTCCCGGTGGCGGTTCCTGTCCCGGTGGCGGGCGTGCTCTGGTGGCGGGCGTGCTCTGGTGGCGGGCGTGCTGCGGCTGGCGGCGGCCAGCGTGCCGGGTCGCCGGCGCGGTGTCGGCGTAGGCGGGACGGGTGCGGGCCGGATCGGCCTCGAACGGTGCGGTCGCCCGGTCCGGAACGTCCGGTCAGACACCGCGCGCCGGCGGGGCAGTAGCCTTTCGGCCGGGTCTGGACGTCGGCACCGGTCCGGAGCGCCGCGAGGACGGCGGTCGCGGCCGGATCGGACGCAAGGGGAAGGGCGCGGTGGAAGCGAGGCCGGGGTGCTGACGCATCTGGACCGGTTGGAAGCGGAGGCCGTCCACATCTTCCGCGAGGCGGTGGCCGAGGCGGCCAAGCCGGTCATGCTCTACTCGATCGGCAAGGACAGCTCGGTGATGCTGCACCTGGCGCGCAAGGCATTCTTCCCCGGCTCGCTGCCGTTCCCGCTGCTGCACGTGGACACGACGTGGAAGTTCCGTGCCATGTACGCCTTCCGCGACGAGGTGGCGGCCGCTGGGGACGTGGAGCTGCTGGTGCACCGCAACCCCCAGGCGCTGGCGGAGGGGATCGATCCCTTCACCCACGGCTCGTCCGTGCACACCGCCATCTGGAAGACCGAGGGGCTGAAGCAGGCGCTCGACGAGCACGGCTTCGACGTGGCGTTCGGCGGGGCTCGGCGCGACGAGGAGAAGTCGCGGGCGAAGGAGCGGGTGTTCTCGTTCCGCACGGCGCAGCACCGCTGGGACCCCAAGCGCCAGCGCCCGGAGCTGTGGAGGCTGTACAACGCGCGCACGGCGCCGGGCGAGAGCATCCGGGTGTTCCCGCTGTCGAACTGGACGGAGCTCGACGTGTGGCTGTACATCCACCGCGAGCGGATCCCGGTCGTGCCCCTGTACTTCGCCGCGCCGCGGCCCGTGGTCGAGCGCGACGGCATGCTCGTCATGGTGGACGACGACCGCATGCCGCTCGGGCCCGGCGAGGTGCCCGAGCTGCGCTCCGTCCGGTTCCGGACGCTGGGCTGCTACCCGCTGACCGGGGCCGTCGACAGCACGGCGGACACCGTGGAGGCCGTCATCGAGGAGATGGTGGCGTCGACCACCTCCGAGCGCCAGGGTCGGGTGATCGACTTCGACGAGTCGGGGTCGATGGAGAAGAAGAAGCAGGAGGGCTACTTCTGATGGGGACCGGGGACCGTCCGGCAGGCGGGAGCGCGGCCGGCGCAGACCCGCCCGGTGGCGGTGGCGGTGGCGGTGCGGCCGGTGCTGACCGGCCGGGCGCCGGTGGCGGAGGCGAGCCGGCAGCGCGACCGCTCGACGTGGGATCGTTCCTCGCCGCGCACGAGCGCAAGACGCTGCTGCGCTTCATCACCTGCGGGAGCGTGGACGACGGCAAGAGCACGCTGATCGGGCGGCTGCTCTACGAGTCGAAGCTGGTGCTCGACGACCAGCTGGCAGCGCTCCAGGAGGACTCGCGGCGGGTCGGCACACAGGGCGGTGCCCTCGACTTCGCGCTGCTGGTGGACGGTCTGCAGGCCGAGCGGGAGCAGGGCATCACCATCGACGTGGCCTACCGGTTCTTCTCCACGGACCGGCGCACGTTCATCGTGGCGGACACGCCGGGCCACGAGCAGTACACCCGCAACATGGTGACCGGCGCGTCCACCGCGGACCTGGCGGTCATCCTGGTGGACGCCCGAAAGGGCGTGCTCACCCAGACGCGACGCCACAGCTTCCTGGTGTCGCTGGTGGGGATCCGCCAGGTGGTGCTGGCGGTCAACAAGCTCGATCTCGTCGGCTACGACCACGAGGTGTTCGAGGCGATCGAGGCGGAGTACCGGGCGCTGGCCGGCGAGCTCGGGATCGCCCAGGTGCACTGCCTGCCGATCTCGGCGCTGGTGGGCGACAACCTGACGTCGCCGAGCCCCAACACGCCGTGGTACGACGGGCCGGACCTGATGACGTTGCTGGAGCTCGCACCGGTCGACGACGGTGCGGCGGCGATGCCGCTGCGGCTGCCGGTGCAGCTGGTGAGCCGGCCGTCGCACGACTTCCGGGGGTTCGCCGGCACGGTGGTGGGCGGCAGGGTGCGGCCCGGGGACCGGGTGGTGGTGCTGCCGTCGGGCGTGCAGAGCACCGTGGCGAGGGTGGTGACGGCTGACGGGGACCTGGTCGAGGCGGAGGCGGGCCGGGCGGTGACCGTCACCCTGGCCGACGAGGTGGACGTGAGCCGCGGCGACGTGATCTGCTCGGCGGACCGCCCGGCGACGGTCACCGACCAGGTGGAGGCGCACCTGGTGTGGCTGGCCGAGCAGCCGATGCTGCCCGGCCGCCGGTACCTGCTGAAGCTCGGCACCCGCATCGTCAACGCCACCGTGGCGCGGCCGAAGTACCGGGTGGACGTGGACACGCTCGACTACCTCGCGGCCAGCGGCCTCGCCCTCAACGAGATCGGCGTGTGCAACCTGTCGCTCGACGCCCCGGTGGCGCTCGACCCCTACGCGGACAGCCGCGACATGGGTGGGTTCGTCCTCGTCGACCGCGTGACGAGCGCCACGGTGGCGGCGGGCATGGTGCACTTCGGGCTCCGGCGGGCCGAGAACCTCCGTTGGCAGGAGCTGCTGGTCGACGCCGAGGCCCACGCAGCGCTGAAGGGGCACCGGCCCGCGGTGCTGTGGCTGACCGGGCTTTCGGGCGCGGGCAAGTCGACGATCGCCAACGCGCTGGAGCGCAGGCTGCACGCCCGGGGCGTGCACACGTTCCTGCTCGACGGCGACAACCTGCGGCACGGGCTGTGCCGCGACCTCGGGTTCACCGCGGCGGACCGGGTGGAGAACATCCGCCGGGCCGGCGAGGTGTGCAAGCTGATGGCGCAGGCCGGCCTGGTGGTGGTCGCTGCGTTCATCTCGCCGTTCCGCGCCGAGCGCCAGATGGTGCGCGACCTGATGGGGGACCTGCCGTTCGTGGAGGTCTTCGTGGACACCCCGATCGACGTGGCCGCCGAGCGTGACCCCAAGGGCCTGTACGCCAAGGCCCGGCGCGGCGAGCTGCGCAACTTCACGGGCATCGACTCGCCCTACGAGCCACCGGAGTCGCCCGAGGTGCGGATCGACACGACGGCCACCACCCCCGAGGGCGCGGCCGACGCGCTGCTCGCCCACCTCGGCACGCTGCTGTGACGGCCGGGTCGCTCGCCGGCCGGGTCGCTCGCCGATAGCTGTGCTCGCCGTGCCGGACCTGTCCCGGCCGGTGCCTGCAAAGATGCTCGCATGCCCACCGACCACGAGATCGCCCGGCAGGTCGCCACCGACGCCGGGCGCCTGCTGGTGGAGCTGCGCAGGTCCGAGGTGCCCGGGGACCTCGGCGACCGCGGCGACGCGGCGGCCCACGACTTCATCGTGGAGGAGCTGGCCCGGCTGCGACCCGGTGATCCGGTGCTCTCCGAGGAGGGTGCGGCCGACGACGGCCCCGACGGCCGGACCCGGCTCGGCGCGCCCCGGGTGTGGGTCGTCGACCCGCTCGACGGGACCCGGGAGTTCCGGGAGCTCGGGCGCACCGACTGGGCCGTGCACGTCGCCCTGGTCGACGGCCAGGGCGTGCCCGTCGCTGGGGCGGTGGCGCTGCCGGCGGAGGGCGTCACGCTGTCGACGGCCGAGCCCCCGCCCGCACCGCCGGTGCACCACGGTCCGCCCAGGCTGGTGGTCAGCCGCAGCCGGCCCCCGATCGAGGCGTCGATCGTGGCGCGCCTGCTCGGGGGGGAGCTGGTGCCCCTCGGCTCGGCCGGCGCGAAGGCGATGGCCGTGGTGCGCGGCGACGCCGAGGTGTACCTGCACACCGGCGGCCAGTACGAGTGGGACAGCTGCGCGCCGGTGGCGGTGGCCGCCGCTGCGGGCCTGCACGTCAGCCGGGCGGACGGCAGCCCCCTCGTCTACAACCGGCCCGACCCGTGGCTGCCGGACCTGCTCGTCTGCCGGACCGAGCTGGCCCCTACCATCGTCGCCGCCGTGCGGCGGATGGCAGGCGACGGCGACCCCGGCCCGTACATGGGCTAGCTGGTGCCTGCTGCGCGCACAGCCGATGGACGCTGCCCGCTGCCCGCTGCGCGCGCAGCCGATGGACGCTCGACGACGGGGTCGGCGCCCTGAGGATCGGCGCCGGCGCCGGAGACGCGTCCCTCGCGGTTCCGTGGGCGGCGTGGACCCACCGGCTCAGCCGCCGGGGCGGACCGCCACGGTGGCCCGGACGAGGCGGTGGTCGCTTCCCGGACCCGCCCCGGTCGCGATGCGCGTGACGGTGAGCCCGCTCCCGGTGAGCACGTGGTCGATACGCACCAGCGGTGGCAGCACCGGCATCGTCTGCGACCAGGTCATGTCGAAGGCGTGGGCCCGGGCTGCCGCGCCGTCCTGCAGCCCGCCGGCCAGCAGGCGGCGGAAGTCCCGGTTCTGCCAGGTCGCGTTGAAGTCGCCCACCACCAGCAGCCCCCGGGTGCCGCCCGGCCGGGCGGCCAGCAGGCGGTCGACCGAGCCCAGCTCGTCGGACCACTGCCGCCACGTCGACGGCAGGGGCGCGGCGGTGTGGACGACCCACAGGTCCACCGTGCCCGACGGCAGCAGCAGCGAGGTCTGCACCAGGTAGGGCGACCCGTCGACCGAGCGCACCCGGGCCGGTCCGAGCGGATAGCGGCTGGCCACCACGAACGCAGCCGGGTCGTAGCGGGCCACGTCGACGACGTGCGGCAGCCGTGCCAGCGCGCCCGCCCGCCGGAGCTGGGCGAGGTCCGACGGTGAGGCCTCCTGCAGGGTCACCAGGTCCGGTCGGTAGCCGTCGATGGCCCTGGCGTAGCCTGCCATGCTCGGGTTGCCTGCGTACACGTTGGCGTCGAGCACTCGCACCGCCGGGGCGTGCGCTGCCCACGCGGGCACCGGTCCCGACGCCAGCAGCTCCGGGGCGACCAGGGCCGCCTGGCCCGCCACCAGCACCAGGGCGGCGGCGCCGAGGAGGCGGCGCTTGCGGGCGAAGGCGACGCCGGCCACCACCCAGGCCGGCAGGTACAGCTCGACGGTCAGGGAGTTGGCCACGACCAGCGGCTCGGCCGCGTCCCAGGCCACCATGCGCAGCAGCATCACCAGCCCCAGGACCACGACGAGGGCCCAGGCCAGGGCCGTGAGCACGCGGGCCCAGCGTGGTACGTGCCGTCCCGACCCGGGCAGCCGCGTCTCGTGCGACCCCCAGCGCTCCCCGCCCGGCGACCGAAGTGACGAGCGGCGCCGGCGCCGCCGGCCTCGCCAGGTCCGGCCCGTCGATCCCCAGCGCGCGGCCCCGGCTTCCCCCCGTCGAGACCAGCGTCGGGCGGCGCGCCGGCGGCGCCAGCGTGACCGCCGTGCCGGCTTCAGCGCCGAGCGGCCGGCCGCCGGCCAGCGGGAGCCCAGGCCGCCCTGCCAGGCGGAGCGCCGTCGCAGACGCAGGCCCCGCCGACGGTCCAGGCGCCGGGCCTGGCGCCTGGAGATCGAGCGCGGCGCGGCGGCCACGCGCGGCCCCCCGCTCACGGCGTCGACCCCCCGGTCGCGGCGTCGGCCCTCCGGGGGCCGGCACGGCGGCGGCCCCCGCTCACGGTGTCGGCCCCCCCGTGGGGGGAGCGACGGTGGCGGCCCCAGCCCTGCGCCCGGTGGCATCGCCGCCAGCCATTGCCACCTCGTCCCGGGTGCCGGGTCCGGCCGGGCGATCGCGGTCGAGGCTGCCGGGTCCGGCCGGGCGATCGCGGTGGCGGGCAAGGCGACGACCTTGCAGGACGGCGTGGCGAGCGCCGTCGGCGACGGAGCCGCGGTGGTGCGTCTGGTCGACGTCGCTCAGGCCGATGTTCTCCGACGCGCTCATCATGTGCTGCCTGACGTCCAGGAAGGCCGCCGCCACCGACCGAGGAGGCGTCCCGGGGCGATGC
>JAJZYI010000195.1 GCA_021798135.1 Actinomycetes bacterium
GACGGGTGCCCATCCCCGTCGTGCACGCCTCCGTAGCTCAATTGGACAGAGCGGGTGGCTTCTACCCACCAGGTTGCGGGTTCGACTCCTGCCGGGGGCACGCAGGTCCAGGTCAAAGCGGTGGCAACATCAAAGGCCGTGTCCTTCGGGCGCGATCCGGGCGCGATCCAGGTCGGCGAAGTCCCGAACCGCCCGACCGAAGGCCGGTCCGGTGGCGGTGGCCCGACCGGGTGGCATGCTGGAGTGGACGGGCGCAGTAGCTCCCGGAAGTGGGCCCGGCACGCTCCGGTCGGCGAGTGGCCGGGGTTCTGCGCGTCGCGCGGCGACGCAGCGCACGTCGGTGAGCACCGGCCCCAGCGGGCGGCGGAAGTGACGGCCGGCGCCGACCGTACACGCTGCTCCGTCCGCGACCCGCAGCGGTGGTTCCTGGCGGGGACGGCGGTGGTGGCGGTCGTGCTCGACACGACCGTGGCGTCGCTGCCCGGCCAGATGGCGCCGGCCGAAACGGTCGAGATCGACCGGGGTGCGCAGCGGGCGGCCCGGCGTCAGGTGGCGGCAGCGGCCGTCACCGGTGAGCGCAGCGCCTGGCCGGCCATCGAGCCCGGGTAGGTGGCGTCGCCGAAGGCGAACACGCCGCCGTCCCGAGCGGCGAGGAGGTAGCCGCCGCCGGCGGACGACGCCATGGCGCACACCGGCGCGCTGATCGGCTTGCCGCCCATCGAGCCGTGGAAGGCGGCGTCGCCGAAGGCGAAGATGCCGCCGTCGGCGGCGACGAGCCAGTAGCCGCGGCCGTCGGGGGTGGCGGCCATGCCGACGACGGGCCGGGCGAGCGGCTTGCCGCCCATCGAGCCGCGGAAGGCGGCGTCGCCGAAGGCGAAGATGCCGCCGTCGGCGGCGACGAGCCAGTAGCCGCGGCCGTCGGGGGTGGCGGCCATGCCGACGATCGGCGCGGACAGGGCGTGGCCGCCCATGGAGCCGAAGAAGGCGGCGTCGCCGAAGGCGAAGATGCCGCCGTCGGCGGCGACGAGCCAGTAGCCGCGGCCGTCGGGGGTGGCGGCCATGCCGACGATCGGCGCGGACAGGGCGTGGCCGCCCATGGAGCCGTGGTAGCCGGCGTCGCCGAAGGCGAAGATGCCGCCGTCTGCACCCGCGAGCCAGTACCCCCTGTGGGACGGCGCCTCTGCCACGCCGGCGATGGGGGCGGCGAGGTGCGCGCCGTGCAGCGCCCCGTAGAAGAGGGCGTTCCCCAGCGCGTACAACCCGCCGCCGCTCGACGCCAGCACCAGGCCCGGCTCACCACCGGCGAACCATCCGTCGATCTGCTGGTCGAAGGCGGTGGCGATGATGCTGTGCCCGGCGGCGTTGGCGTGGATGTTGAGGTTGGTGCACATGAGCGTCCAGGTGCAGATGTTCGCCACGTCCTGCGGCAGCGTCCGGCCGTCGTAGGAGCCGGTCAGGGCGGTGTCGTCGGTGGCGAAGGCGTCGGCCACGTCGGCCGTGGGATAGCCGGCCGCCCCGTAGATCTGCGCCAGGTCGTTGTTGAACTGGTCGGCGAGGGGGATCGACAGCTCGGCCAGGCCCTGGCCGCTGCTGCCGGCGAGCCAGGCGGCCAGGAACGGGTCGTAGTAGTTCATGCCGAAGACCGGCACGCCGGGATCGGCCCTGGTGAGGCCCGCCAGGATCTGGGGCAGCTGGCGCTCGGCGGTGGCGATGCCCTGCTGCACGCAGGCGAGGTCGAAGGAGATCCCCGACACGCACCCGTCGACGTTGTTGGCCCCGATGTCGATGGTGACGAAGGCGACCTGCCCCCGGTGGGCCTGCAGGAAGGCCTCGGCCTCACCGAGCTGGGAGCCGGCCGGGTAGCTGCAGGCGCCGCCGCCGTCGAGCATGGTGCCCGTGGTCGCCCCGCTGCAGCTCAGGTTCTCCAGCTGCAGGCCGGGGAAGCGGGAGAGCTCGTGCTGGTGGACGAGGTTGACGTAGCCATCGGCCGCGGGGCTGGCGCCCACCCCTGCGGCCAGGGAGTCGCCCAGGGCCAGGTAGTAGGTGGTCGCCGGGCTCCGCGGGCGGCTCGCGTGCGCACCGGCCGCTGCAGCTGCGCCGGTGCCGCTGCTCGCCCCGGCCGGGGAGCCGGCCACCATCGCCAGGACCACCGCGCCGGCTGCCGCCACCGGCAACCACCGCGCCCGCCTGCGACCTGACCGTGTGCCGAACCCCATGCGAGCCCCCTCCTGGTTCCGGCGAGCACCACGCTGTCGGTGGGGCCCCGCCCGGCGCACCAGCATGGCGCGCCCGGAGGGCGGGTGGCGGCGCGGCGCGCCCGGAGGGCGGGTGGCGGCGCGGCGCGCTCACCCGGGCCGTGCCCCCGCCTGCCCGACCCTCCACAGGGGCAGGAACGCCAGGGCGGCGACGGCCTGGACGGCGACGGTGAAGACGATGGCGTCGTCGACCGAGACGTCGTAGAAGACGCCGATGAGCGCCGAGCCGGCCAGCCAGGCCAGCCCGTAGACGGCGGTGAAGGTGCCGTACCCGACGCCGCGCCGCTCCGGCGGCACCAGGTCGGCCACCGCGGCGCGCATGGTGGACTCGTGGACGCCCATCACCGTCCCCCACAGGGCGGCGCCGATCCATACCAGCGGCACCGAGGTCGAGAACGACAGGAACGGCACCGCCGCCCCCAGGACCGGCAGCGCCACCAGCCCGCGCAGGCTCCACCGGTCGTAGACCCGGCCCGACAGGAGGGCGCCCAGTGCGGCGGCGCCCATGGCCAGTGCGTAGAGCACCGGGATGACGGGTGTGGAGACGACGTGGCCGCGCTCGAGGTGGTAGGCGAGCACGGCGAAGGTCGAGAACCCGGCCAGGGTCGCGGCGCTGAAGGCGGCGTACTGCCAGTAGCGCCGGCTGAACCCCCGCAGCGACACCGTGCGGGTCTGGTCGGGCCGGACCGCAGGGTCGTAGGCGGACGGCTCCGGGACGCGGTGGCGCAGGTAGGCGAGCACACCCAGGGCGGCCAGCCCGGGCACGGCGAGCACGGCGAACGCCGCTCGGAAGCCGTGGTGGGCCGCGAGCACCGCCGCCACGACCAGCGGGCCGACCAGGGCCCCCGACTGGTCGAGGGCCTCGTGCACGGCGAACGCCCAGCCCCGGCCCGTCTCGGTGCTCGCCTCGGCGAGCATGGTGTCACGCGCCGGGGTGCGCACGGCCTTGCCGAAACGCTCCGCCACCACCAGCAGGCAGGCGAGCGCCAGCGGGCCGCCCACCCCGAGCAGCGGCACCGACACGACGGTGATGGCGTAGCCGGTGATCGAGATGGCCCAGTGCCGGCCGCTGCGATCCGACCAGCGGCCGGTCACCAGCCGGAACACCAGGGCCACCGCCTCCCCGAAGCCGGTGATGGCGCCCACCAGCGCCGCGGAGGCCCCGAAGGTCGCCAGGTACGGACCGACGATGCTGCGGGCGCCCTCGTACACGAAGTCGGCGAGGCCGCTGACCACCCCGAAGACCAGCACGAAGCGCAGCGGGCGCAGCCGGTTCGGTCCCCATGCCCGCCGGCCGCCGTCGCGTTCGCTCACGGCCTCTGCCTACCGCACGGCGACGCCTTCCGGCCACGGCGTCGACCATCGCCGCGCTCCCGCCGAGGAGGCTCCCGTGGGGTGGTCAGGGGGCTCCCGGGGCGTGCCGCCCGGGGGCGCAGGGGGCGAGCGCCTACGGCGAGGTCACGGCGCCGTCTGGCGCCGGCGGAGGAGCCGGGCCGCCAGCACCATCGTCACCGCCCCCACCGCGGCCAGCGCCGCGCACATCGCCCACGCGTCGCCGTACCCGGCGTGGTCGGCGAGCAGGCCGAAGGCCAGCGGGCCGGCCATGCCGCCCAGGTACGTCCCGACCTGGGTGATGCCGGTGGCGCGTGCCGGAGCGTGGGGATGGGCGCGGACGACGGCCAGGTTGAACAGGCCGTTGAACCCCCAGCCGGCGCCGAACGCGACGACCACGCCCGGCACGAGCAGCACCGAGCGCCCGCTGGCCAGCGCCAGGTAGCCGGCGATGCCGACGGCCAGCAGCGCGGCGACGGTGGCCAGGTGGCGCTGGGCCGGCGGCACGCGGCGCCGACCGGGCCGGTCGGCCTGCCAGCCGAACCCGACGCGCGCGCTCAGGCCGACGGCGCTGCCGAGCGCCGCGAGCAGCCCGGCGAGTGCCGGCCTGACCCCGTGCGCCACCGCGCTCGGCACCACGAACGACCCCATGGCGTTGGCGGCGGCCACCGCCGCGCCCATGCCGGCGGCCAGGACCGCCAGCGGCAGCGGGTCGAGCCCCGGCCGCCTCGCCAGCGACGCTGCTCGGACCTGGTGCGGTGCCGTGGCTGCCGGCACGCCCGCTCGGACCTGGTGCGGCGCCGCTCCCTCCGGCACGCCCGCTCGGACCTGGTGCGGCGCCGTGGCTGCCGGCACGCCCGCTCGGACCTGGTGCCGCGCCGCTCCCGCCGGCGACGCCGACCGCCCGGTGCCGGCCCGCCGGTCTGCGGGTGCCAGGCCGAGGCGGCCGGTGGCTCGCCGCAGGGCGAGCCCCACCAGGGCCACCAGCACCGCCCCGGCGACGAAGCCGGACCGCCAGCCGGCGGTGAGGGCGAGGGCCGGGACGGCCAGGCCCGACAGCAGGGTCGCCGTCGGGATGCCCGCCTGCTTGATGCCGAAGGCCAGGCCCTGGCGACCGTCGCGGACCGCCCGCGACAGCAGGAGGTTCACCGACGGCTGCATGGCGCCGTTCGCCAGGCCGCCCACGACGAGGCCGGCGGCCAGCGTGGGGAGCGAGCGGGCGAAGGCCGCCACGGCGAGCAGGCTGGCCAGGGCCAGCAGTGACGCCAGCCGCATGACCCTGAGCGCGCCGAGGCGCTCCGCCGCCGCTCCGGAGCCGACCGAGCACAGCGCCGAGGCGCCGAAGAAGGCGGCGACGGCTGCGCCGATGTCCGTGGCGCCGAGGTGGAGGGCGTGGCGGATCTGCACGGAGAGCGCCCCCGCCAGGAAGACCGGGAGGACCCCGGTCGTCGCCGCCGCGATCGACAGCGCCACGACGGCCGCCGATCGCTCCGGCTCGGGGCTGCCCGGTGCGGCGCCGGGTGCGGCGGGCTGTCCCGCCGGGCTCGACCCGGGTGGTGCCGCCGGGGCTCCCGGCGCGCCGGCGGGCGCGGCGGGCCGTGCCGCCGGGGACGGGGCGTGTGGCGGCGGGGCCGGCGGCACCGGCTGGTCGGGAGGCGTGGGCGTGCCACCGAGGTTATGGCGTCACGCAGGGTGCCGAGAGCGTCGGCGCCGGAACGGCCTGCGTAGACTGCCGGCGTGGCCCAGGTGGTGGCGGTGGCGAACCAGAAGGGCGGGGTGGCGAAGACCACGACGGTCCACTCGCTCGGCTTCGCGCTGGCCGAGCGGGGCCGGCGGGTGCTCCTGGTCGATCTCGACCCGCAGGCCTGCCTGACGTTCTCGCTCGGGTTCGACCCCGACGGGCTCGACCGGTCGGTGCACGACTGCTTCGTCCGCAGGGCGAAGGCCGCCGACGTGCGCCGCGAGGTGCCCGGGGTGGACGGGCTGTCGGTGCTGCCGGCCACCATCGACCTCGCCGGCTCGGAGGTGCACCTCCTGACGCGGACCGGGCGCGAGCACGCGCTGGCACGGGCGCTCGCCCCCCTGCTCCCCGACGTCGACGTCGTGCTGGTCGACTGCCCGCCCTCGCTCGGCGTGCTCACCATCAACGGGCTGACGGCGGCGTCCGAGGTCCTGGTGCCGCTGCAGTGCGAGGCGCTGAGCCACCGCGGCGTCGGCCAGCTGCTCGACACGATCGCCGACGTCCGCATGTTCGCCAACGAGCGCCTCGCCGTGCGCGGCGTCGTGGCCACCATGTTCGACGAGCGCACCCGGCACGGTCGCGAGATCCTGGCCGCCGTCGAGGAGCGCTACGGCCTGGCGGTCCTGGAGCCCCCGGTCCGCAAGTCGGTGCGGTTCGCGGAGGCACCCGCCCGCGGCCGGTGCATCCTGCAGCACGCCCCCCGCTCCGCGGGCGCCGAGGCCTACCGCGCCCTCGCGGCGGCGCTCGACCGGGCGTGGACCCTCCTGGCGGCAGCGCCGCCGAGACGGCGGGCGGGGGACGCCGGTGGCAGCGGCGCCGGCGGTGCCGGTGCCCGTGGCGGCGGCACCCGTGGCTGACGGACCCGACCCGCTCGGCAAGCGCCTGCTCTTCTGGGTCCCCCCGGACGAGCGGTCGGCAGGGGAGCGCCCCGCCGATCGCCGGGGCGGGTCCGACGCCATCCTGCGCCGCCGGTCACGCGGCGTCCCCGCCGTCGACGCCGGCAGGCGGTCGCTGTTCTCAAGCGCCCCCGCCTCCGGGAGCCCGGCGCCACCCGCCCGCCGCAGCCGGCCCGTGCCGCCGGCCGCGGCCACCGCCGGCCGGCAGCGCCCTGCCGGT
>JAJZYI010000196.1 GCA_021798135.1 Actinomycetes bacterium
ATCAGGGTGGTCATGGACACGCGCCAGCCGTCGCCGACGTCGCCGATCCGGTCCCGGTCGGGCACGCGAACCTCGGTCAGGTAGACCTCGTTGAACTCGGCCTCGCCGGTCATCTGGCGCAGCGGTCGCACCTCCACGCCCGGCGCGTGCATGTCCAGGGCGAAGTAGGTGAGGCCCCGGTGCTTGGGCACCGAGGGGTCGGTCCGCGCCACCAGCATGCCCCGGTCGGCGATGTGGGCCAGGGTGTTCCACACCTTCTGCCCCGTGACCACCCACTCGTCCCCGTCGCGCAACGCCCGGGTGGACAGGCTGGCGAGGTCCGAGCCCGATCCCGGTTCCGAGAACAGCTGGCACCAGGCGTCCTCACCGGTGAACATCCGGCGGAGCAGGCGGTCCTGCAGCTCGTCGCTCCCGTGGGTCACGACGGTCGGGCCGGCCATGGCGAGCCCGAAGAAGTGGCGCAGGCCCGGTGCCGGCGCCCCCGCCCGGCGGAGCCGTTCGTCGATCCGCCGCTGCAGGTTGGGGGCCAGGCCGAGCCCGCCGCGGCCCTCGGGGAAGCCCACCCACGCCAGGCCGAGGTCGTACTGGGCACCGCGGAACCCGACGGGGTCGGCCGCCGCCGGGTCGTGCCCTGCCAGCAACCGGTCGATGCGGTCGTCGACGAGGTCAGCGGGCTCGGGCACCAGTGCGCTCCTCCTTCCGGCCGCCGGCGACCCGAGAGCGGGTCGGAGTCCCGGTCTGGGCCCGGGTCGGACCCGGGTCACCGGTCGGGGCCCGGGTCCTGGTCGGGACCCAGGCCCAGGCTATCGCCGCGGTGGGAGCGGGACCGGGACGGCCGCCGTCGGGCCGAGGTCCGCGGTGGTCGCGCCGCGGTGGGTCGGGCGCTATCCGCCGCGGCGTCCCGGAACGGCAGGTCGGGCGCTGCCCGCCGCGGCGTCCCCGGTCGGTTGGTCGGGCGCTGCCAACGGCGACCTCCCGGAACGGCAGGTGCGGTCAGCCGGTCGCCGTCCGCTCGTGGCCGAACCGCCTGTTCAGGCACGCGCCGACCTCGCTCGCGGGCAGGGCCGGAGAGAACAGGAAGCCCTGCCCGAAGTCGCAGCCGAGCTCCCGGAGGACCTGGAGCTGCGCCTCGGTCTCGATGCCCTCGGCGACGACCACCGTGCCCAGGTCGTGGCCGAGCGACACCACGGCGCCGAGCATGGCCGCCTCCGCCTGGTGCTGCGCCTGGTTCGACGCCTGGCCGACGAAGGACCGGTCGATCTTCAGGATCGACGGCCGCAGCAGCGTCAGGCTCGCCAGCGACGAGTACCCCGTGCCGAAGTCGTCGATCGCCAGACCCACCCCCAGGTCCCGCAGGCCGCCGACGACGTCGGCGGCGTCCCGCGCGTCGCCCAGGATGCTGCTCTCGGTGATCTCCAGCACCAGCTGCCCGGCGGGGACGCCGGTCACCGCCAGCAGGCGAGCCACCGTGCCGACCAGCCCCGGGGCGTGGAGCTGCCGGGGCGACAGGTTGACGGCGACGCGCGGCGGTGGCCGGTCCGCCACGGCGTCGTGCCAGACCGCCACCTGCTCCAGCGCCTGTCGGAGCGCGAACGTGCCGAGCTCGGCGATCATCTCGGTCTGCTCCGCCACGGGTATGAACTGGTCGGGCGGCACCCAGCCCCGCTCGGGGTGGCGCCACCGCATCAGGGCCTCGAACGCCACGACGTCCCCGGTCGCCAGGTCGACGATCGGCTGGTAGTGCATGGAGAGCTGGCCCCGTTCCAGGGCCAGCTCGAGCTCCTGGCCGATCTCGAAGTGGCTCGACGCCCGTTCCCGCATGCCCTCGTCGAAGAAGGCGGCGACGTCCTTGCCGCGGCGCTTCGCCTCGTACAGCGCGATGTCGGCCTGCCGGATCAGCTCGCTCGCGTCCGGTGCCCCGGCCTCGCCGGCCGCGCACCACAGCGCCACACCGAGGCTCGCCCGCTGCCTGACCCGGTGGTCGCCGACCCGGAAGGATCCGGTGAGCGCGCCGAGCAGGCGCGAGGCGAGCTCGTCGGCCTGGGCCCGTGCCTGCAGCCCTTCCGCCAGGACGAGGAACTCGTCGCCCCCGAACCGGGCCACGGTGTCACCGGCCCGCGACGCGTGCTGCAGGCGGCGCGCCACGGTCACCAGCAGCTCGTCGCCCACCGCGTGGCCGAGGGAGTCGTTCACGCCCTTGAAGTCGTCGAGGTCGAGCAGCGCGACGGCCACCAACCCGCCGCTCTCGCCACCAGGGCCGTCACCGGCGCCGCCGGCGCCGGCCCGCTGCAGGGCGGCGCTCAGGCGCTGCTCGAACAGGCGGCGGTTGGCCAGGCCGGTGAGCGGGTCGTGCAGTGCCTGGTGGCTCAGCTGCGACGTGAGGGCGTGCTGCCGGCTCACGTCGCGGACCGAGCAGACGAAGTACGCGATCGCCCCCGTGTCGTCGTGGGCGGCTGCCTTCTGCACGTCCACCCACAGGACGCGGCCGTCCCTGTGGACGTAGCGCTTGGTGAAGGTGGCCTGGGCGATCCGGCCGGAGAGCAGCTGGGCGTGGACGCGGTCCCCGATGGCGACGTCGTCGGGGTGGGTGATGCACACGGCGTTCTCGCCGACCAGGTCGCCAGGGTCGTAGCCGACCATGTCGCAGAACGCCGGGTTGGCCTTGAGGACCCGGTCCTCGACGTCCACGAGCACGACGCCGTCGACGTTGCTCTCGAAGGTGAGCCGGAACCGCTCCTCGGACTCGACGAGCGCCCTGACGGCAGCGGCCACCCGCTCCCGCTCGCGCTCCTCGGCCCGCTCCCGGGCCGTCTCGGCTGCCCTGCGCACGCTGTCGTCCCGCACCACGGCGAGGGTCCACGGGCCACCGTCGAGCCCGACGGGCTCGAGCAGGACGTCGACGGGGAGGTAGGTGGCGTCCTTGCGCTGGAGCACGATGTCCGTGCCGACCCCCATCGGCCGTGCCAGCTGCGCCTCGGCGAAGGCGGTGCGTAGCTGGCCGTGGCGCTGGCGCCGGTCGTGTGGCACCAGCTGCTCCACCGGTCGCCCGCCCAGCTCGTGGCGCGCGTACCCGGTGAGCTCCACCAGGCGCTCGTTGACGAAGCGGACGGTGCCGCTCCCGTCGACCAGCGCGATGCCGTCGGGCAGCATCTCGATCAGCCGCTGCCACGACAGCGGGTGGCCCTCGAAGTACGCGGCGATCCGTGCCCGCTCCTCGCCGAGGAGGTGCGAGCGGTGCCGCTTCTCCTCGGCGAACCGGTCGCCCAGGAGCACGGCGCACACCAGCACGGTCGCCAGCGTGCCCCAGGTGCCCCATCGGGTCGTGGAGCTGTGCGTGGTCACCAGCTCCTGGGGGATCACGACGACGGCGCTCTGGAGCGCGACGGCGAACGAGCCGACGAAGCCGAAGGAGGTCCCCGCGTACACGACCGGGACGAAGAGCACCAGCAGCACGACGAACCCCGGCATGCCGATGGCCCCGCGCGCGTGGGCCACGTCGGCCACGAGGTGCAGCACGAGGACCACCGCCACGACGCCCTGGACGACCCAGAAGCGAGGGTCGTCCACCGGTGGGTTGGCGAGGCTCTCGAGCAGCTCTCGGTACGAGCGCCGTTTGCGGCACGTGGCGCCCTCGGTCGTCTGCATGGTCTGGGCCCGTCGTCTTCCTGCGACCGCCCGCCTCAGGACCTCGACAGCAGCGCCTGCAGCTCCTCGGCCTTGGCGTTGAGCTGGGCGGCGACCTGCTGCAGGTCCTCGACGGCGGCGGTCGTGCGCTCGGCGAGCGACGCCACGGTGGTGACCGAGCGGCTGATCTCCGCGGAGGTGGCCGTCTGCTCCTCGACGGCGGCGGCGACGGTCGTCTGCTCGTTGCCCACCTGCTCCACGAGCGCCGTCACGTGGGCGATGGCGGACGTGGCCTCGCCCGAGCCGCCCTGGATGGCGGCGATCATCTCGGCGATCTTGGCGGTCGCCGTGGTGGTCTCGCGCGACAGCTCCTTGATCTCGCTGGCCACGACGGCGAACCCCCTGCCGGCCTCGCCCGCCCGGGCCGCCTCGATGGTGGCGTTCAGGGCCAGGAGGTTCGTCTGCTCGGCGATCTTGGTGATCATGTCGACGATGCCGCCGATCTCCTCGGTCCTGGAGCGCAGCTTCTCCATCGACTCGCCGGAGCTCGTGGCGGCCTCCACCACCTCCCGGGCGAGGGCCACCGTCGACGCGGTGGTGCGGGCGATCTCGCTGACCGCCGCGTTCATCTCCTCGGTCGCGCTGGCCGACGACGCAGCCTGCCCCGCGGTGTCGTCGGCGATGGACCGCAGCTCGGACGACGAGCTCGCCGTCTGGGAGGCGGCGCCGGCCAGCTCGCCCGCCACCTGGTGGACGAGGCGCTCGATCTCCATCTGCTGGCTCACGTCGTCCCAGCTGACGATGTAGCCGTAGCACTCCTTGTCCGGGCCGAAGATGCCGTTGACGGTCGTCTTCAGGGTGACGTCGCCGAAGGTGAAGGTGGCCTCGTGGGGGAAGTTGGCCGGATCGCGCAGGATCCGCTCGACGCGTGCCGGGTCACGGTGGAAGCGGTGGATCGACCCGCCGGCGAGCTCGTCGACCGAGAGCCCGAAGGCCTGCCGGATGGCGTGCTCGATCGAGCGTGCGGTGCGCAGGGCACGGCGGTTGGCGTACACCAGGGTGAAGTGCTCGTCGGCGGCGAAGACGTTCGCCTCCAGGCTGTCGAGCATGGCCCGCAGGCCGTCCATCGTCGCGAGGGGCCCGGTCCGGCCCCCCGTCGGGGTTCGCTTGATCATGGTCAGCTGGCTCATGCCTCTCTCCTGTTCGCACTGCAGGTAAGCCATGCGGTCCGGCGCTCGGGCCGGGTGGTGCAGGTGTGCCGGACGGGAGCCCGGCGGGTACCGCTGCTGCGCGAGGCGGCCCCCCGGCGGCCGCCCGGCCAGCGATCGGCCGAGCCCTGCCGGGTGAGCGCCGGCGAGCTCACGCGCTCTTCGCCTCGAACACGTTGAGCAGGATCCGCTTGCCGTCGACCTCGAAGGCCAGGCGACGGATGGGCTCGGCTCCCGTCGGCAGCCCGGCCGCCTCGTCGTCGGTCACGGTCGGCAGGCCGAGCTGCGACGGCATGGGGATCAGCGCCTTGATGTTGCCGCCCGCCATGTTCGCCAGCTCGCCGAGGGCGTCACGGACCTCCTCGGGAGCGGCGTCGCCGTCCTCGACGCCGAACATGGCGGCGGCGACGGCGGCCGCCAGGTCGGCATCGCAGTCGATCGTGACCACGCCCTCCCAGCCGCCGGTGATGTCGACGCGCCCGACGAGGCGGTGCCCGGTGCCGCCGCCTTCGGCGTCGGACTCGACCAGGCCTCGCCCGAGCAGGCTCTGCCAGATCTCGTCCATGATCGAACGGAGCTCGTCCTGGGTGAACGTCACGGTGGCCTCCCTAGGAGCCGCTGGGGCGGAACGCGGTCGCGCCGCCCACCTCGACGCGCTCGAAGCTGCCGTCGAGGTTGAGGGTCGTCTCGGCGTTGCCGAGGAAGAGGTAGCCGTCGGGTCGCAGGACGGTGCGGACCTGGGCCAGGACCTGCCTCTTGGTCGAGACCGGGAAGTAGATGAGGACGTTGCGGAGCAGGACCAGGTCCATCGCCGGCACGGCGGGCCACGCCGCCGCCAGGTTCAGCTGGCGGAACTCGATGCTCCTGCGCAGCTCCGGCGCGACCTCCCACTCGGTGCCGGCCTGCGTGAACCAGCGCAGCAGCCGGTTGGCGGCCAGGCCCCGGTTGACCTCGAGCTTGGTGAACCGGCCCGAGCGCGCCCGGTCGAGCACGGCGCCGGTGAGGTCGGTGGCGAGGATCCGGACGTCCCATGCGGCCAGCGCCGGGTCCTCCTTGGCCAGCATGGCCAGGCTGTAGGGCTCCTGGCCGGTCGAGCACGCCGCCGACCACACCGACAGGTGCCGCGTGCCGCCCCGCCGGTCGACCAGGTCGGGCAGGACCCTGGTGCGGATGGCCTCGAAGACGGCGGGGTCCCGGAAGAACGAGGTCTCGTTGGTCGTCATGGCCTCGACCACCGCCGTGTGGTCCTGGCCGTGCGGCTGCGTCCGGAGCCACAGCAGGAGGTCCCAGACCGACGAGCGCCCCCGCTGGCGGGCCAGGTCGGCCAGCCTGGCCTCCACCAGGTACTCCTTGCCCTCGTCGATGGCCATGGCCGAGCGCTCGCGCACGAGGTCCTGCAGGTAGGCGAAGGCCGTCGCCGCCTCCGCCGGTGCGGGCGCCGCCACCGTCCCGCCGGGCACCGCGGCGCTCACGGCCGCTCCCCTCTGCCGAGGCCGAGCGCACCGCCGGCCGCCCCCGGCGCGGTCGGGCCCGAGGTCGCGTTCC
>JAJZYI010000197.1 GCA_021798135.1 Actinomycetes bacterium
CCGCCGGACCGACCAAGGCGGTGCCGGACACCGCCGGACCGACCACCGGAGGAGCCGTGCCGCTCGACCCCCAAGCCCGATCGCTGCTCGACCAGATCGCCGCGGGCGACCCCCGCCCGCTGTCGGAGGTGGACCTCGCCGAGTCCCGGGCACTGCTCGACGCCGGCACGGCGCTCGCCCGCGAGGCTCGCTCGCCGGTGTCGACCGAGGACGGCACCGCACCGGGTCCCGCCGGGGAGGTGCCGGTGCGCATCTACCGGCCGGCGGGGGGCGGCACGGCACCGCTGCCGGTCGTCGTCTACTTCCACGGCGGGGGGTTCGTGCTCGGGAGCCTCGACAGCCACGACCGGCTGTGCCGCCAGATCGCCGCCGGTGTCCCCGCCGTGGTCGTCGGTGTCGGCTACCGACTGGCGCCCGAGGATCCGTTCCCGGCCGCCGTCGACGACGCCGTCGCCGCCACCCGATGGGCGTGGGCCGTCGCGCCGTCGCTGGGGGCGGACCCGGCCCGGCTGGTCGTGGCCGGCGACAGCGCTGGCGGCAACCTGGCCGCCGTGGTGGCGAGACGTGCTGCGCTCTCGGGCTCACCCACGGTGGCGATGCAGGTGCTCCTCTACCCCGTCACCGAGATGACCGGTTCCCAGCCGTCCCACGCCCAGAACGGCGAGGGCTACTTCCTCACGACCGAGGACATGGCCTGGTTCCGGGAGTGCTACCTGCCCGAGGGCACCGACGTCGAGGACCCCGACGTGTCGCCGCTGCTCGCCGCGGACGTCGCCGGCCTCCCCCCGGCACTGGTGGTGACGGCCGAGCTGGACCCGCTTCGCGACGAAGGCGAGGCGTACGCCCGACGTCTGCAGGACGCGGGCGTCCCGGTGACCCTCGAGCGCTACGACGGCATGATCCACGGCTTCATGAGCATGGACGGCGTCCTCGACGCCGGTGCCCGCGCCGTGGACCGGATGCTGGCCACCATCGCCGCGGGCGTCGGCAGCTGACGAGGGCGTCGGCAGCTGACGAGGGCGGCGGCCGCTCGGGAGCGGCATGGCCGCACGCGCCCCGCGGCACCGTCCGGACCCTCGGCGGTGGCACTCGGGGGTCGCCGCGGCCAGTGGGCGGGGATGGCGTTCATCGGGGGGACGCCGCGGGCGGTGGGCCCGGCAGGCCTTCCTCGGGGACGGCCCGCCGGCCGCCGGGCTAGCGGGCCGTGCGGGTGAGGCCCGCCCGCTCCCCGCGGGACACGAACTTCACCGCCATCTTGCGGCTCGCCTCGTCGATCATCTCGTCGCCGAACATGACGGCGCCCCGCCGGTCCTCCTCGGTCGCCTTCTGGTACGCGTCGAGGATGTCCCACGCGTGGTCGAACTGCTCCTGGGTCGGCGAGTAGACCTCGTTCAGGATGGTCACCTGGTCCGGGGTGAGGGCCCACTTGCCGTCGTAGCCGAGCACCCGCGTCCGCTGGGCGAAGTCGCGCAGCAGGTCGGGCTCGCGCACCTTCAGGAACGGGCCGTCGATCACCTGGAGCCCGTTCGCCCGACCCGCCATGAGGATCTTGGAGAACACGTAGTGGAAGTGGTCACCCGGGTACTCGGGGATCTGCACACCCCCCGTGAGCACCGGCATCTCCATGGAGGCCGCGAAGTCGGCGGGGCCGAAGATGATCGTCTCCAAGCGGGGCGAGGCGGCGCAGATCTCCTCGACGTTGATGAGCCCACGGGTGGTCTCGATCTGGGCCTCGATGCCGATGTGGCCGACCGGCAGGCCGACCTTCTTCTCCACCTGGGTGAGCAGCAGGTCGAGGGCGACCACCTCGGCCGCCCGCTGCACCTTCGGCAGCATCACCTCGTCGAGGCGCTCGCCGGCGTTGCCGACCACCTCGATCACGTCGCCGTAGGTCCACGCGGTGTCCCACGCGTTGATGCGCACGCACAGCACCCGGTCGTCCCACGGCTGGTTCCGGATGGCGTCGACGACCTTGGCGCGCGCTGCTTCCTTCTCGAGCGGGGCGACCGAGTCCTCCAGGTCGAGGAACGACATGTCCGCCGGGACGTTCGGCGCCTTCTCCAGGAACCGCTCGTTCGAGCCCGGCGTGGAGAAGCACGAGCGGCGCGGCATGTTGCGGGTGCGTGCAGACATGGCCGCAATGCTATCCGCCGCCCGGGGCGCCATCCGACGGCCAGATCGGTTGCTGCGGCCCTGCCGGCGAAGGGACGCCGACCGGCGTCGCCGGGCGGTCGCCGGTGGGCCTCCTCGGGCGTCCGCCCGTGCACGGGTCCGGCCGGGGGCGCCGGCTCGCCGGCAGCAGGCGCCAGCGCCGGCAGGTCCAGGGCGACCGGCAGGCGCCGACGCGTGTCAGCCCCGATCGGCGACCACCGTGAACATGGGGATCCGGATGGGCGCCGCCGACAGGTCGTGCCCCAGGTGGTGCGTCTGCTGGTGCTCGGTGATCCGGGCGCCGCGGAAGCCGAGCCGCTCCAGCATCGACACCACCGCCCCCGGGTAGATCGACCACCAGTTGGATATCTCGTGCGTCGCCAGCGGCGAGAAACGCATGACGTTGCTGTCCAGCGGTGCCTCGCGGTCCTGGATGAGGTCGGTCACGACGATCCGGTGCCGGGTCCGGCGGGCCGCCTCCGCCAGCGCTCCCCACGGCTCGCGCAGGTGCAGCAGGATGGCGCCGAAGACGGCGACGTCGAAATCCCCAAGGTCGCCGGGGAGCTCGTAGATGTTCCCGTGCACGAGCTTGGCCGACGAGCCGTACTGCCGGTGCATGTACCACCAGCTGTTGTGCACGCGGTCCACCGTCTCGCGCATCAGCTTCATCTTCTCGTGGACCAGCTCCTCGCCGTTCACCGGCAGCAGGTCGACCGACACGTCGAAGCCGCCCTCGAACGCCACCACCTCGGCGCCCTGGCGCTCCATGTGGAACGTCAGGTACCCCGACGCGGGCCCCAGCTCCAGCACGCGCCGTCCCCGCAGCTCGGTGCCGCCGAGGTAGTCGTCCTCGCCGCCGCGCAGGTCCCATGCCCCGGGCACCACCGTCCCGTCGGGGAGCTCGAAGGTGTGGTACCAGTTGCAGTCCTCGCGCCGGGCGCCCGAGCGCAGCTTGGCCATCTGCGCCTGGAAGTCGGGGTGCAGCTGGCCCCGGTAGTGCGGCGGCGGGTACGAGGGCCACAGGGGCGCTGGCGAGCCCGCTCCCCCCGCTGCGGCGGGCGCCGCGCCGGATGCCGGTGCCGCCGCGTCGCCGCGGGCCAGCAGCCCGGCCGCGCTGCGCCGGATTCCTCGGACGACCCTGGATCGGCCTGGCACGACGACGGGACCTCCTACGACGTTCGGGTGCGACGGGGTCAGGTGACGGCTCCGGCCCGGGCACCGCAGCGGCTGCGGCGGCCGGCGCTCCGGCACGGGCCGGCGCCCCGGCGCCCGCCCGATGGTACAAGCCGGCGCGCGGCCACGCCGCCGCCCGCGAGCACGATCCGGTCAGGCCCCGAGGTCGGCGGGCACGAGCTGCTCGGTCACCAGGCGCTCGAAGCGGGCCGCGTCGCCGCCGACGAAGCTGCGGCACAGGCGCAGCCCGTCCACGTAGCACGTCACATAGGCACGCCAGGTCGGGTGGACCAGGAACTCGACGAGCTTGGCGGCGCGTGCCGGCGGGAGCAGCGCCCAGCGCACGAGCTCGGCCGTCACGGTCTGGGCGTCGACCCCTTCGGCGTGCAACCGCCACGCCGCGTTCGCCCGGGCGGCGGCGAGCACCTCGCCGGCGTCGGCCACCCGGGCGGCGACCTCGCCGTCGTAGCGGATGCCGAGGGAGCGGAAGTGCTCGGCGGCGACACCATGGTGGCCGCGGCCTGCCACGACCTCCAGACCGAGGTCCGCCAGGCCCTCGGCCAGCAGGCACTGCGGGGTGCCCACGAGGAAGATGGTCTCCTCGAGCCACCGTCGGCGGCGGACCAGGCCCACCTCCTTGCGGGAGTGCTCCGTGTGGTGGCCCGGGTAGGCCTCGTGGGCGACGAGGTGCGGCAGCGACAGCGACAGGACGGGGAGGTCCGTGTTGACCGCCACCCGCGACCGCAGCCCGCCCAGGTACCAGTTGAACCCGGACCACGGCCGGTCCGACACGAGCTCGAACTCGACGTGCTCGCCCTCGGGCAGGCCGACCGTGGCGGCGGTCCGCTCCCGGAGGTCCTCGGCCAGCGAGGCGATGGCGGCCGGCAGGCGCTCGACCGGCACGGCATGGCTCTCGCGCCAGGTGACCAGCCGCTCCGCCAGCGACCCGGACCCGGGCAGGGCCTCGTCGAGGCGGCGGTGCGCGTCGGCGAAGGCGTCCTCGGGCAGGGGGGCGGGCCGCACCCCGTAGCAGGCCTCCACCTCGTCGGCGTAGCCGATCGGCGCGCCGTCGAGCCGCGACGCGGTCGTCAGCAGGCCCCGGACCTGCGCGGCGATCCACCGCCGCCGGGTCGCCTCACCGCCAGCCGACGCGGCGTCGGCCCGGCCGGCACCGCCATCCGGGGCGTCGAGCGGCATGCCGGCATCGAGGTCGGCCAGCAGGCGCCGTGCCTGGGCGGCCAGCTCCCCCGGCGGGAGCGGTCCGCCCTCGGCGGCGCGTGCCTGCAGGCCAGGCGGCCCGTAGTAGGCGTCGACCAGGCCGTCGACGTGGCGGCCGAGCGCCAGGCCCAGAGCCAGGTAGCGCCCGACGAGGCCGTCGGCTCCGCCCGCCGCTCCCACGCCGGCAGCGGTCATGCCAGGCGGGCCCGCGGGGAGGACGGGGTGCGCTCCGGGGCCGCTGGAGCGGCCGCCTCGTCGCTCACCTCGGGCCGACCGACGGCGGTGACCGCCTGGTCGGCGCCGGCGGCGACGTGGACCTCGGCGTCCGTGCCGGCCCGGCCGACGACGCCCACCCGGCCTCGCCCGCTGCGCCGGCACCGCCCGTCCGCCGCCCAGGACATGTCCGCGGCGGCGCCCCTCGGGAGCTCGATCGTCTTGCCCACGGCTGCCGACGCTACCGCCGGCACGGCCCGCCACGGCGGGCACCGGCACGGCGGCCCGCCACCGCGCTCACCAGCACGGCGGCCCGCCACGGCGCTCACCAGCACGGCGCCCCGCCACGGCGAGCACCCGCCCACACTGCCCGCGGCTCATCGCGGCGAGCGCCATCCTCCGAGCAGCTCCGGCGGCTCGGCGCAGCCGACCGCGGCCACGGCCTCACCGACGGGCACCATGCCGGCGGGACCGACCACGTCGGTCACGCCGTGCAGGTCGAGCGCCACCGGAACCGGCGGCTCGCCGGAGCGTCGGTAGCGGCTGCCGGTGAGGGTCGTGGCCGCCCCGTCAGGGTCAGTGCCCGGCAGCCGTCGCACCAGCGCGTCGAACAGCCGCGGGGGGAGCTGCCGGCCGACGCCGGCGACCAGCCAGATCGGGACCTCCACGGTGCGGGCGGCCTCGACGAGGGCGAGCCGCGACGGGTCGACGACCATCCCCGCTGCACCCAGCGCCTCGACCTCCACGACCACGAGCTCGGCGCCGGCGACGTCCGACAGGGACCCGCGCCGCACCGCGCGCCGGCCGGCGTCGAGCGAGGCGGCCAACACCTCCTCGGTCGGGTCCTCCGCCAGCGCCTGGGCACAAGCCTGCGCGGCGACGATGGCGTCGGGGGCGGCGAGCACCGAGGCCGCCACCCACCACAGGGCGCCGCACCCCGGGTGGCGCTCGAGCAGGCGGCGGCACGACGGCAACAGGGCCGCGGGCTCCTCCTCGGCCAGGTCGCTGAGCGCCCATGCCGCCTCGGCGGCGAGCTCCCCCGCCGGTGCCCACTGCGCACCGGCGATCCAGCGGAGCCGTTCGATCGAGTGCACCTCGCGACCCTATCGGGCGAAGCCGGGACCGGCCTGCGGCCGACGTCCGGCGACACCGGGCCGGCACGATCCGCCGGCGGGACCCGCCAGGCACGATCCGCCGGCGCGACCTGCCTGGCACGAGGCCAGCGCCAAGGGCGGTAGGCCAGGCATCCGCCGCGGGCCAGGCATCCGCCGCAGGCCAGGCGCCCGGCGGTAGGTCAGGCTCCCGGCGGGGGCGTGCCCGCGTCGCCGAGCCACCCGGGCGGCACGCGGCCCTGCGCTCCAGCCGAGCGCGGGCCGGGCGGGCGGGCGAACCGGTAGGGCACCGGCTCGCTGCCGGCCTGGACCGTCATGAGCTGCCCGGTCTCGCCG
>JAJZYI010000198.1 GCA_021798135.1 Actinomycetes bacterium
CCGGCCCGCGGCTCGTGGCCCTCGGCCGGTGGACGCCATCGTCGGGCCGGCCGGTCGCCGCCCGACCCGGGCCGCCGGCCGCCGTGCCGCGCCCGCCTCGAAGCGCCGGATGGCGTCCACCTGGTCGGCGGAGATGAGCCCTGCGTCCTCCCAGCGCCGCAGGTGCACCGCCAGCCAGTCGCGGCCGGGCCTCGCCATGGCCGTCGTCAGGGTCTCGGCCCGACCGGGACCAGGTACACCACGGTCTCGCCCGCCGGCAACCCGACCGCGGCCGCGGCACCCGCCTGGTCGATGCTGCCGACCGGCACGGCGGCGAGCTGGCTCGCTGTGGCCTGCAGCAGGACGTTCTCCGCCACGTGCCCCGCCTCCAGGTCGACGAAGCGGTCGGCCTGCCCGCCGTAGCGCTGGCGGAGCCGTCCGGGGACCGCGGCGATCACGATCACGTCGGGGGCGTCGCCGACGACCTGCTGGCCGTGCGCTGCCGCCTGCAGCAGGCGACCGACGCCCGCCTGGTCCCGCACGGCCACCCGGTGGCCCGCCGGCAGGTAGTGCATCACCTGGGTGGCCGTGACCACGTACAGCTCCAGCGGGTAGAGGCCCCCCGCCGACGGCGCCGCCCGCTTGCCGTCGGCGGCGGTGACGCCCTGCCCGGCCCAGAGCAGCTGCCCGATCGTGGCCAGGGGCAGGTCGCCCGCCCCGAAGGTCCGCTGCGACCGGCGCTCGGCGATGGCCTGGTCGAGCGGCATGCCACCTGCCGTTGTCGGGGACGGCAGCGTCACGACGCGCCCGAAGGCCTGCCCACCGGCCCCGGACGTGCTGCCGCCGGCGGGGGACGTGCCACGGCCGGCCTCGCCGCAACCTCCTGCGAGCACGCCGGCGAGGGCAGACGCGACGACCACCACCGAGATCGCCCCGGGGCGCAGCCGCCTCACCGTCGTCTCCGCCACCGAGCGACGGCGCGCCTGGCGCCCCCGTCCGGGCATGGAACCGCAGGGTCGGGAGTCGTGCACCCATCGTGTGCCGCAGGCGGATCCCGCCACAGGGCACAACGTCACAACGGGGACGGCCGCCGTGCGGACCGAGCGGCTGTCACTCGGCCTCCGGTGCGCTCCGCTCGCCCTGCCGGCAACGGCCGGGGCTCGCCCTGCCGGCGACGGCCGGACGAAGGTGGTGCACCGTCGGGGCGCCGGCGAGCGGCACCGACCGGTGCGAGCCTGCGCCGGTCCGGCCCCACACGGGACGACCGGGTACGCTCAACGTGCCCACAACCGTTCGGCGAGCGAGCGCACCGGAGTGTCGACCGATGGAACCTCGAGCCCTGGCACACCGAGCCGGCCGGGCCACCGCCCAGCTGGCGCTGGTCGGAGCGGTCGTCCTCGCCGCTGCAGCGCCCGCCTACGCAGCCAAGCCGAGTCACGCCGGTGGTGGTGGTAGTGGTGGAGGTGGCGGCGGCGCGGGCAGCAGCACGCCGATCGGCAACGACGTCTCGTACCCCCAGTGCGGCGGCAGCCTGCCCGCCAGCCCTGCCTTCGGCATCGTCGGCGTGAACGACGGGCTCGCCAACGACCTGAACCCGTGCCTCGGCCCGTCCCCTGCGTACCCGTCCTACGCGCAGAGCGAGCTGTACTGGGCCGTCGCCTCCTCCACGGGCACGAGCGCACAACCGAAGGCGTCCCTCTACGTCAACACCGCCGACCCGGGCAACGCCTACAACGGCGCGCCGATCGGCGACTGGCCGACGTCGTCGCTGAGCAGCGACCCCTACGGCTCGTGCACGACGTCGACGGTGACGCTCGGCAGCGGAACGTACGTGCTCGGCCAGAACTCGACGGCGTGCGCCTGGCAGTACGGCTACGACAAGGCAGCGCAGGACGCTGCGTGGCTCACGAGCGCGGCCGACGCCGTCGACGCCCAGTCCCCGCCCACCCCGGTGGCCACCACGCCGGGGAGCTACCCCTGGTGGCTCGACGTCGAGACGGCGAACACGTGGCAGTCGGGCACGTCCGGGCAGGCCATGAACGTCGCCGACCTGCAGGGCATGATCGCCGCGTTCCAGGTCGCCGGTGCCACGTCGGTCGGGGCCTACTCGACGTCGTCCCAGTGGGACGCGGTGACGGGCGGCACCACGGCGGCGTCGGGCGCGCTGTGGGGCATCCCGGACTGGGTCCCCGGCGCGAAGAAGCTGTCACAGGCCGAGTCCACCTGCAGCCAGGCCTCCTTCACCGGTGGCTCCGTCACCGTCACCCAGTGGTCCGGTCGGATCGACAACGACTACGCCTGCTGACGGCGATGCGCCCGCCCGGCTCCACGACCGATCGCGACGTCGCCGCCGCCCTGCTCCGGCTGGCCCTCGGCCCGATGCTGGTCGCCCACGGTGCCAACAAGGTCGCGGGACCCGGCGGCCTGGACGGCACGACCCGGTGGTTCGCCGCGCTCGGGCTCAGGCCTCCGTGGCTCCACGCCCGCCTGGCGGCCGGCACGGAGATCGCCGCCGGGACGCTCGTCACCCTCGGGTGGCTCGCCCCGCTGCCCGAGGCGGCGGTCATCGGCCTGATGGCGACGGCGGCCGCCACCGACCACCGGCGCAAGGGCTTCTTCGTCTTCAAGGGCGGATGGGAGTACGTAGCCGTCGTCGGTGCGGCCGCCGCCGGACTCGCGGCCCTGGGGCACGGCCGCTGGTCCGTCGACGCCCGCCTGGGCCACCGGCGGCGCGGCCCGGCAGCCGCGGCGGCGGCGGCCGCTCTCGGCCTGGCCAACGCCGCCGCGCTGCTCGCCGCCTGCTACCGGCCCGAGCCGGCCGACGACACCGCCTGACCGGACCGCCCGGGAGCGCCGCTGCCGGCCACGCCCCCCGGTCGATCCCCGCCAGCCGCTCAGGTCGGCCCCTCACGGCCTGGCGAGCCACGCCCCCGGCGGTCACCGCCGGCCCGTCGGGTCCGCCCCGCAGGGCGGCGCGCGTCACGTCCCCTGACGATCTCCGCCGGCCTGCCGGGCCCGGCCGGCACGCCCTCGCCGGTCGCCTCCCGGCCGGGCCGGCCAGCGCGGCCCGGCCAGCTCAGCTGCCGGCGCGCACAGGCGCCGCCACCTCGCCGAGGAAGCGGTCGAGCAGGTCCCGGCGGGCCGGGCCGGTGCCGAGGTTCCAGTCCGGCAGGATGAACTCGCCCACCCCGGCCTCGGCGTAGCGGTGCAGCAGCTCCTGCAGCTCGGTCACGCCCGCCCGCACCGACGGCAGCCGGCTGGCGGCCGGCCCCGTGCCGGTCATGTCCACCAGGACCTGGGCCGATCGGGCGATGGTGCCGGGGTCCCGGCCCACGGCCTCGCAGTGGCGGTCGAGAACGGCGCCCTTGGCGGCCAGGACGTCGGGCGTCCCCCAGGTGTTCCACTCGTCCGCCCACCGCGCCACGATGCGGAGCGTCACCCGCTCGCCCCCGCCGCCGACCAGCAGCGGCAGGTGGGCCTGGACGGGCTTGGGCTGCATGGGCGCGTCGCTCAGCCGGTAGGCGCGCCCCTCGAAGGACACCCGGGGCTCGTCGAGCAGCCCGCGCACCACCGCGCACGCCTCGTCGAGGCGCGCGAGGCGCTCGGGGACGTCGAAGAGCTCCATGCCGTACGCCCGGTGCTCGTTCTCCTGCCAGCCGGCGCCCAGCCCGAGCACCACGCGCCCGCCGCTCAGCTGGTCGACCGACGCGGCGATGTTGGCGAGCACGGCAGGATGGCGGTAGGTGTTGGCGCAGACCAGCGAGCCCAGCCGCACCCGCGGCACCACGGTGGCCAGGCCGGCCAGCACCGACCAGCACTCGAGCATCGGACCGTCCACCGGGCCGGGCCCCGAGGGCATGAAGTGGTCGGCGACCCAGATGCCGTCCCAGCCGCTCGCCGCTGCGTGCGCGGCCACGTCGAGCAGGTCGGCCCACGACTGGGCGGCGGTCGGCCACACGCTGAAGCGCATCGCCTGCCGAGGCTACCTGCCGCAACGCCGCAACGCCGCAACGCCGCAGCACCCCAGCACCCCAGAGCCCCAGCACCCCAGAGCCCCAGCACCCCAGAGCCGCGCCGCAGCGACGCCGCGGCGGCCAGACCCCGGCACAGTGGCACACCGGCACAGGGGCGCTCGGGAATGCCCCGACACGTGGAGACCCGGACACCGGGTACCGCCGGCCGACCCGGGCACCGCGTCCCGCCCCGCCGACCTGCCGCGAGCCCGCTCCGGGACCGGTCGGCGCTGGGCGCAATTAGCCTGGGACCAGCGCACGAAAGGACGGCCCATGAGCGAGGGCGCCGACGAGCGGGGCGGGCACGACGAGGGGGTCGCGGACGACGAGCGGGTCCCGTACGACGAGCTGTCGATGTTCGCGGAGAACGCGGCCGAGGCCGGCATCGCCTACCCGGGCCCGCCGGACGTGCGCCGGGTGCGGGTGGAGGTGGTACCGGGGCGGCAGCTGAGCGCGCTGGTCTGGGGCACCGGGCCGGCCGAGCTCGTGCTGCTGCACGGCGGCGCCCAGAACGCCCACACGTGGGACACGGTGGCGCTCGCCCTGGGTGTGCCGCTGGTGGCCGTGGACCTCCCCGGGCACGGCCATTCGGACGACGCACCCGGCAGCCCCGTCGACGTCCACGCCAACGCCCGCGACGTCGCCGAGGTGGTCCGTCGGCTGGCACCGCAGCGCCGGGCCGTGGTGGGGATGTCGCTCGGCGGGCTCACGGCCCTGGCGCTGGCGGACACGCACCCGGACCTCGTCCCCGCCGTCGTGCTCGTCGACATCACGCCCGGGGTCACGCCGGCCAAGGCCGCCGCCATCGCCGCGTTCGTCCGCGGGCCGTCCTCGTTCCCCGACTTCGACGCGCTCCTCGCCCGCACCATCGAGCACAACCCGACGCGGTCCGTGTCGTCGCTGCGCCGGGGCATCCTCCACAACGCCGTGCAGCAGCCCGACGGCACCTGGCGCTGGCGCCACGCCCGCCCGGGCCAGGCCGGCCACTTCAAGGGCAGCCCCGCCTCAGACCACCGGGACCTGTGGGACGCGGTCGAGCGCCTGCGCGTGCCGGCCATGCTGGTGCGTGGCATGCGCCCCCAGTCGGTGGTCGACGACGCCGACGAGGCCGAGCTTCGCCGGCGCCTGCCCGGCGTGGCCGTCGCCCACGTCGCCGAGGCCGGCCACAGCGTGCAGGGCGACGCTCCCGTGGAGCTCGCCCGCCTCATCGAGGCGTTCGCGCTCCGCCGCTGACGGACCCCGCCGAGCGTCGCCGGCGCGGTCAGGCCCCGGGCGACTCGTGCGATCGGACGTGGGCGTCGAGCCTCCCGAGCTCGTCGAGGTAGATCGAGCGCAGGACCCGCGGGGCGAAGAGGCGCTCGAAGAACCCGCCGACGCCGGCGGACCCCTCCCACGTCGTGACGATGCGGACGCGCGCCACCTGCCCTTCCGGCTCCACCGTGAACGTCGTCACCAGGCTGGAATCGGCGTCGGTCTCGACCATGACGCGTCCCGGCTCGGGCTCGGACACCGCCATCCGGTACGCACGGCTGCGCCCGCCGGCGGTCACCGTGAAGCGCACGACGGTGCCCGCGCCGGTGCCACCCGACTCGACGGTGAACCCCGAGAACGCAGGGGGCAGGAACGTCGGATGGTGCTCGCGCATGTCGGCCAGGCACCCGTAGACGGTGGCGGCAGGGGCGCCGACCACCCGCTCGGCGGCGACACGAAGCGTTCCCATCGGCCCCGGTCTACCACGCAGGCGGCGACGCCAGCCGCCGCCGGCTTCACGGGCACGAACCACGCCACCACCGGCCGCACAGCCACGCCGTCCGCCGCCGGCGTCACAGGCGCCAGCCACACCGGCCGCGCAGCCACAACGGCCGCACGGGCGCCGGCAGGGCGACCGCGCCGAGCCGGACCGGAACGGGCGCCGGCAGGGCGACCGCGCCGAGCCGGACCGGAACGGCCGCCCCGGGGGCACGCCTCCACCAGATGCCGTAGGACGCGTTCACGCCATCGGCGGTCGCCCGGCTCCCCCGCCTGCCACACACTGGCGACAGGGCCGGGTCTGCCCCGGACACCCGTCGAAAGGCCAGCACCATGCCATCCACGCCGCCTCCGGGCGCCGGCGCCCGTGCGGGCGCCGCGCCCAGACCCGTCGCGGCCGTGCCGCCGGGCGCGCCGAGGCGCCCGGGCCTGCAGATC
>JAJZYI010000199.1 GCA_021798135.1 Actinomycetes bacterium
GCGCCGCCCTCGGCCGGCGCCGACCCCCCGGCGCCGGCGGTCGCGGCGAGCCGGACCCGGACGGACTCGGCGTGGGCCGGCAGCCCCTCGGCCACGGCCAGGTCGACGACCGCCGGGCCCAGGGCGCGCAGCGCCGCGCGGTCGACGTCGACGGCGTGGATGTGCGTGCAGAAGTCGTCCACGCGCAGCGCCGACGAGAATCGCGCCGTGCGTGCCGTGGGCAGCACGTGGTTCGGCCCCGCCAGGTAGTCCCCCACGCTGGCCGGCGCGTACGGTCCCAGGAACACGGCCCCGGCGCTGCGAACGCTGGCGAGGAGGGCGGCGGGCTCGGCGACGAGCAGCTCCAGGTGCTCGGGCGCCACGGTGTTGGCCACCACCATGGCGGCCTCGGGACCGGACACCAGCACGGCACACCCGTTGCGCCCCAGGGTGGCCTGGAGGTCCCGGCGCCGAGGCGATGCCTCGACCATGCGGTCGACCTCGGCGGAGACGGCGTCGGCCACGTCCTCGTCCCACGTCACCAGCCAGGCGAGACCGTCGGGCCCGTGCTCGGCCTGGACCAGCACGTCGACGGCCGCCCACTCGGCCGGCACGCTGGCGTCCGCCACCACCACCACCTCCGACGGCCCGGCGAAGGCCGAGGGGGTGCCCACGCGGCCGGCCACCTGGCGCTTCGCCTCGGCGACGTACCGGTTGCCCGGACCCACGATCACGTCGACCGGCCGGATGGTGGCCGTCCCGAAGGCCATGGCCGCCACGGCCTGGGCGCCGCCGACGCGGTACACCTCGTCGATCCCGCACACCGCCGCGGCGGCCAGCGTCGCCGCCGCGACCGTCCCGTCGGCCTGGGGCGGGACGCACAGCGCCAGCTCCTCCACCCCGGCGACCCGTGCCGGCACCGCGCACATGACCACGCTCGACGGGTACTGGGCACGCCCGCCGGGCGCGTACAGGCCGGCCCGGCGAACCGGTCGCACCAGGTGGTGCACGGTCACCCCGTCCACCGACACCGCGGCGTCCTCCGCACGCTGGTGCTCGTGGTAGGCGGTCACCCTCCTGTGGGCGAGCTCGAGCGCGTCGAGGAGGGCCGGCGGCACGGCCGAGCGGGCCGCCTCGATCAGCGGGGGCGGCACGCGCACGCTGTCGAGCTCCACGCCGTCGAACCGGGCCGTCAGCGCCCGGAGGGCGTCGTCGCCCCCGTGGCGCACCTCCTCGATGATCGCCGCCACGGCTGCCGTGGGCACGAGCTCGTCCCACACCGGCGGCGGGAGCGCTCCCGGCAGGTCGGCGGCGGCCACGGCGCGGAGGTCCAGGCGTTCGAGCAGCATGGGAACCCGATGGTACCCGCGGGCCGGCCGGGTCCCGGTCGACCTGGGCCCTCCCGGCGGGCACAGGGGCACCCCCGGCCTGAGCCCGACCCGCGAGCCGGGCACCGGCCCTCCCGGCCGCCGTCACCACCCCCCTGGCAGCCGTCCGCATGGCCACCGGTGCCCGGGTCGGCCATGATCGGCGGGTGCCCACGTCCCGACCCGAACTCTCGTCGCTCGCCACGGCGCTCACCGAGCTGACCCGGCGCGTCGCGCTGTTGGCCGAGGCCGCGGCGGTCGCCAAGGACCACGACCTGGCCACCGAGCTCTTCGCCGTCGAGCGGTCGCTCACCGCTGCCGGGCGCCGGCTGGACCGCCTCGCCACCGGGAACCGGCGCGGCCGCTGACACCTCGCCGCCCAGAGCAGTCTCAGACCCACGTTGCGGCTCCCGTGGCGCCGGCCCGCCGGCCCGCCGGCACGGCTGCCGCCCCCGCCCGCGCGGACCCGTCCGTCGGACCCTACCCGGGCCTCCGCTCGCCGGACGCCGTTCGCCGGCCGCACGCCAAACCACCGTTCGGCAGGATCTCAGGGGCCAGCGACACCCGCGAGGCTCGCGACATGACCCCGGACGCGCCGATGGCGCCCCGAAGGGCGCCATCGACACGAGCGGGCCGGGCGGCGGATCCCGGGACCCCGCTCTCACGGAACCAGGTGGCGGGAACCGGTTCCGGTATCTCCTACAACAGCACGAACCGGGCCCTCTGTTCCAATCCTGGAGCACAACATCAGCACAACCCGGGACGCCGCCACTCGGGCACGCCGCGGGCCGACGTCACGATGCGGAATCGGATGGTGCCGATGCGCGCGTGCGGTGCGCTCCTCCCGCAGCGGTGCCAGCACGCCGCGAGCTGGCCTTGGCCGCGGTGGCCCCGGCCCCTCGCCGGGAGCCGGCCCTCGCCTCCCCTTCCCCGGTGGGTGCCGTGCTCGGGGCGGCCGCCGAGCGCCTGGCCGGACCGGCCAGCGCCGCTCCCGCGCGTGAACCGCGGCCAGCGCTCCCCGCCCGCCGGGCCGGGGCCGCGCCCCTGGCCGGCCGCACGGCATCCCCGGCGGACGGGCAGACGTCGGCGAGGACGCAGGCAGCGCAGTCCGGCGTGCGGGCCTTGCACACGGCCCGGCCGTGCAGGATGAGCCGGAGGCTGAAGGCGCCCCGCTCGTCAGCAGGGACGAGGGCGTCGAGGTCGGCCTCCACCTTGACCGGATCGGTCTGGGCGGTCAGGCCGAGCCGCCGGACGATCCGGCCCACGTGCGTGTCGACCGGCAGGCCGGGCAGCCCGAACGCGACCGACCGCACCACGTTCGCCGTCTTGCGGCCGACGCCCGGCAGGGCGGTCACGGCCTCCATCGCCGAGGGGACCTCCCCTCCGAAGCGGTCCTCGACGCCCCGGGCCATGCCGACCAGGCTGCTGGCCTTCGCACGGAAGAAGCCGGTGGACCGGACCAGCTCCTCGACCTCGCCCACGGGCGCCTCGGCCAGCGACGCGGGGTCGGGGAAGCGGGCGAAGACGGCCGGCGTCACCAGGTTCACCCGCTCGTCCGTGCACTGCGCCGACAGGATCGTCGCCACCAGCAGCTCGAAGGCGTCCCGGTGGCGGAGGGCGCACAGGTCCCGGGCCGTCCCCGGGTACTCGGCAGCGAGGCGGTCGAGCACGACGCGGGCACGCCGGCGAGGGCTCGTCCTGGGGGCCATCGCCGTACGCTACCCAGCTCCCCGGGCCTCCTGGGACCGGGAACGGGGTCCTCCGCGCCGGGCCGGTGCGAGGGGGACCGGACGGTATCCTCCCGCTGGTGCACCACGTGGAGGTGAAGCGGCGGATGGGCGAGGCGGACATCGCCGAGGTCTCGGCGCTGCTGGCGGAGGCGGCGACGGCCGACCGCCACCGCCCGCTCGGCGAGCACAAGTGGCTCGACCTGGTGCACGGCGGCCGGACCGGGTTCGCCGGCTTCGTCGCCCGGGACCGGGCTTCGGCACGCCTGGTGGGCTACGCGCAGCTCAGCCGCGGCCAGCACAGCTGGGGGGTGGAGGTGGTGGTGGCCCCCGCCCGGCGCGACCCCGACGCCTCGGTGGGCACCGACCTCCTGCGCGCCGCCCTGGCGGAGGTGGCGGCCCAGGGCGGCGGCCACGTCCACCTGTGGGTGCCCAAGCCGACGCCCGCCACCGACGCCATGGCCGCGGCCACGGGGCTCACCCAGGGACGCGAGCTGCTGCAGCTGCGCATCCCGCTGCCGGCGACGGCCGGGGCACCGCCGATCGAGGTCCGGCCCTTCCGGCCCGGCCGCGACGAGGCCGCCTGGCTCCGGGTCAACAACCGTGCGTTCGCCGACCACCCCGAGCAGGGCGGCTGGACCCTGGAGACCCTGCGCGAACGCGAGGCCGAGCCCTGGTTCGACCCCGAGGGCTTCCTGCTCCACGAGCGCGGCGGCCGCCTGGCCGGCTCGTGCTGGACGAAGGTCCACGCGGACAGCGACCCGGTGCTGGGCGAGATCTACGTGATCTCGGTCGACCCCGAGTTCCACGGCCAGGGCCTCGGCCGCTCCCTCACCCTCGCCGGCCTGGACCACCTGGCCCGCCAGGGGATCACGGTCGGCATGCTGTACGTGGACGCCGACAACGCGCCCGCCGTCCACCTCTACCGCTCGCTCGGCTTCGCCCTCGACCACGTCGACCGGGCGTACACGGGGGACGTGCCCGCTGCGGGTCGGAGGGCGTGAGTCAGCCCGCCCCTGCCACACCCACCGCCGCGCCGATGCCGTACGTGACCCCCGCGGCAGCGGCCCCGATCAGCAGCTGGCGCAGCGCCGACCACCACCACGAGCGCCCCGTGAACACGGACAGCGACGCCCCCACCAGGACCGAGGCCACCGCTCCGACGACGACCGAGGCGATGATGGCGCTGCCGCCGGCCCCGAGGAGCCACGGCAGGAGTGGGAGCAGCGCGCCGAACGCGAACGTCACGAACGACGACAGGCCGGCCTGCAGCGGCGATCCCAGCGAGCCGGGGTCGATGCCCAGCTCCTCACGGGCGTGGGTCTCCAGCGCGAGCTCGGGCGTCCGCATCATGGCGTCGGCCAGCTGGCGGGCGACCGCCGGCTCGACGCCCCGGCTCTCGTAGATGTGGACGAGCTCGCTGCGCTCGCCGTCGGGGCGCCGCCGCAGCTCCTCGCGCTCGCGGGCCAGCTCGCGCTCGAGCAGCTCGGTCTGGGCCCGCATCGACACGTACTCGCCGGCGGCCATGGAGAACGCACCGCCGATGAGGCCGGCCAGCCCGGCCAGGCGCACCACGGACGCGCCGGGATGCGCTCCGGCCATGCCGAGCACCAGCGACACGTTGGTCACCAGCCCGTCACTGACGCCGAACACCGCCGCACGCGCCCAGCCGCCGGTGATGTTCCGGTGCGTGTGCCCGTGCTGCTCCGGCTTGCCGCGATCCGCAGCCCGTCGGCCGACGGCCCGGCGGCCGACGCGCGCACCGCCCGTGCCCGCCTCGGCCACGAGCGAGCCGCCGCGCCCGCTGCCGACCCGTCCGAGCGCCGCCGGGTCGGGCAGGCCCGGCACCGACCCGCCCGCGCGGCCAGCTCCCTGCTCGTGGTCGGCCCAGGTCACCGCCGCCATGCTACCGGCAGCCGCGCCATGACCTGGCCGTTGCGGCCTGGCACAATGGGCCAATGGAACCGCGCCGCTGGCTCGACCAGTCGCAACCCCAGACGCTCCAGAACGCCGTGGTGCTCTGCTACATCAACGCCGGCCTGTCGCTGCTCTTCGGGTTGCTCGCCGGCGGCGTCGGCCTGCTGCTCCTCCTGCCGGTCGTCCTCGGCGTGGGCGGGTACGGGATCGCCAACGAGAAGAAATGGGGCTACTGGACGGCGGTGATCGTCTCCGGCCTCGCCCTGGCCGACGCCCTCCTCGTCATGGCCCTGGCACCAGGCTTCGGGGCGATCCTGAACCTCCTGTTCATCGGCGTCCTGGTGGCCCTCCTCCTGCACCCGATCAGCCGGCACTACCAGAAGCTCTGGTTCCGCTGACCGCCGGGCGCCGGCGACCCGCCGGCGCCGCCGCAGTCCCCACCCCGGCGCGCCACGCAGTGCCCACCACCGGCGCCACCACGGCCCTACCCCGCGCGCCACCACGGCCCCACCCGCGCGCCACGCCGGCCCCCACCACGGGCGCTCCGGTGCCCACCTCGGCCGGACCCCGACGACCGACTGCTCGACCCGCCGAAGCGCGCCCGCCAGCGAGGCTCGCCGGTCGGCACCGCCGTGGCCGGGGCGGTGCCACCGCTGTGGCGGTGGCGGGGCCGGGGCAGCGGCGGCTCGTCACCCCACGATGCAGTAGCCGAGCCCCGCGAACTGGGGAGCTCGACCCTCCGCCGGGACCATGCGACCGGCTCGCAGTGACCAACGGCCCTGTTCGAACGCGCCCCAACGGCGCCTACTGGAAGGGTCCCCAGGCGCGCGCCGGGTCCCCGTGCGGACGCCCCTCCGGCCTGCGGGACCGTTCCCCACCTCCCTCGCGGAAGGAGCTCGCCATGAACCTCCGACGGGTCATGGCCGCAGGCGCCCTGGCACTGGGCATGGCCGCGGCCGTCGTGCTGCCAGCGGTGACGCCGGCCGGCGCGGCCAGCGCCGAGACGGTCTTCGCCTTCGGCGACGCGCCGTTCCTCGGCTCCACGGCCGGCGTGGCCGGCGCCCAGCCACTCGCCGGGATGGCAGCCACGCCATCGGGCCATGGCTACTGGCTCGCCGCCGTCGACGGCGGCGTCTTCGCCTTCGGCGACGCCGCCTACTACGGCTCCATGGGCGCGCA
>JAJZYI010000200.1 GCA_021798135.1 Actinomycetes bacterium
GATTGCCGCGCCCGGGGCGCCGACCGCGGCGCCGGGCCCGCCGGCCTGGTCACCGGAGGGGTCCGCGTCGCACCGGGACCTCCCGGCGCGCGGAGAGGACGGGACGTGATCGTCGCCGTCGCGGTCGCCGTCGCCGGCGGGTTCGGCGCCGTGGCGCGCTACGTCGTCGACGGGCGCGTGCAGGACCGCACGAGTGGCACCTTCCCGTTCGGGACCCTGGCCGTCAACGTCGGCGGCTCCCTGGTGCTCGGCTTCCTCGTCGGCATGGGGCTGTTCCACGGTCTCTCCGGCTCGGCCCAGACCGTCCTCGGCACGGGGTTCTGCGGTGGGCTCACCACCTGGTCGACGGCCACGTGGGAGACCGTCCGGCTGGTCGAGGACGGCCAGCCGGCCCGTGCGCTGGTGAACGCCGTGGGCGGGCTGGCTGCGGCGCTGGCGGCAGCGGCGCTGGGACTGGCCCTGGCCGCCGTGGTGTGACGGCCCCGCCGGCGGCACCCCCCGGTCCGGGACGGTGCCGGCGGTGCCGGGGCCGCGAGGGCTGGCTCCGCTGGATCGCTCCCGACCGGGGCCGCGAGGGCTGGCTCCGCTGGATCGCTCCCGACCGGGGCCGCGAGGGCTGGCTCCGCGGGATCGCTCCCGACCGGGGCCGCGAGGGCTGGCTCCGCGGGATCGCTCCCGACCGGGGCCGCGAGGGGGGCAGGCGGTGCCGGCTCCGCCCGCGAACGGGATGTGCCCGCCGGTGGGATGTGCTGGTGGTGGGCGAGGGGGGACTTGAACCCCCACGTCCTTTCGGACACAGGAACCTGAATCCTGCGCGTCTGCCTATTCCGCCACTCGCCCGAGTGACTGCGCCAGGATAGTCGACGTGGCAGCGGTCGGCCGCACGTTCGGGGGCGCGTGGCGCGCCGACCCTCGGGTGGGGGCGCCACCCCGGTAGGCTGGTCGTTCACCATGGGACTCCAGCAGTTCGAGCAGCGCCTCGAGCGCTTGGTGGAGGGCGCGTTCACCAAGGCGTTCCGGTCCGATCTCCAACCGGTGGAGATCGGCCGGAGGCTGACGCGCGAGATGGACCTGCTCCGGCGCGTCGGAGTGAACGGCCTCATCACCCCCAACGTGTTCATCGTCGAGCTGTCGGCGGACGACGCCCGCCGGTTCGAGCGCTTCTCGGAGGTCCTCGCCCGCGAGCTCGCCGACGCGGCCCGCGAGCACGCCCGGATCGAGGGCTACACCTTCGTCGGGCCGGTGGAGGTCGAGCTGCGGCGCAGCGCCCGGCTCCGGGCCGGTCGCTACCGCGTCTATGCCGACTTCGAGGAAGGCCCCGACGGCATGCCCGCCGGGGTGCTCGTCCTCTCCGACGGCACCGAGGTCGTCGTCGGCTCCGAGCCCGTCGTCATCGGCCGCCTCCCCGAGTGCACCATCGTGCTGGGCGACCCCAACGTGAGCCGCCGGCACGCCGAGGTGGCCCGGGCCGAGGACGGCCAGGGGGCGGTGGTGCGCGACCTGCAGTCGACCAACGGCACGCGGGTGAACGGCGTGCCCGTGCGGGAGCAGGCCCTGGCCGACGGCGACGAGGTCACGGTCGGCACCACCGTCCTGCGCTTCCACGCCGGGTGAGGACGGCCGTGCTCCCCGCCGTCGCCCTGGACAACCAGAACTTCCTGCGAGGCCTGGAGATCCTGGTCGTCGTCCTCATCTGGCTGTTCTTCCTGCGCGTGATCCGGGCCGTCTGGGTGGAGGTCCGGCCGCCGAAGCCGCGCGAGCCGGCGGCCCTGGCCGCACCAGGGAGGGTCCCGGCAGGCACCCCGGCGGCCAGGTCCGCCGGGAGGGGCCGGAGCCAGCGGCTGCGCCTGCGGGTCCTGGAGCCCGAGGACGCCCGGGGGACGGCGTTCGAGCTGCCCGACGAGGTGACCGTCGGCCGCGCCGCGGGGTGCGGGGTGCGGGTCGAGGACTCCTACACCTCGAGCCTGCACGCCCGCATCTTCCGGCGTGACGGCACGTTGTGGATCGAGGACCTGGGCTCGACCAACGGCACGTGGGTCAACGCGCAGCGGGTGGTGGACCCGGTCAAGCTCGGCCGCGGGGACCTGGTGCAGGTCGGCGGCACCGTCTTCGAGGTGCAGCGGTGACCGTCGTCCGGTCCGGCTCGGCGACGGACGTGGGGCGGGTCCGCTCGGTGAACGAGGACCGCCTGCTCGAGAGCGTCGCGCTGTTCGCCGTGGCCGACGGCATGGGCGGGCATGTCGGGGGCGAGGTGGCGGCGCGCCTGGCCATCGAGGTGCTCCAGCAGTCGTTCGCCCGCGAGCCGACGGCGCAGGGCCTGGTGGAGGCCGTCCGGCTGGCGAACCGGGCCGTCTGGGAGCGCAGCACGAGCGACCCCGAGGTCCGGGGCATGGGCACCACCCTCACCGCCGCCGCCCTGGTGCCCACCGGCACGGGCGACCGCCTGGTGGTGTCGAACGTCGGCGACTCGCGCGCGTACCGGTTCGCGTCGGGGCAGCTGGTGCAGATGACGCACGACCACTCGGTGGCCGAGGAGCTCGTGGCCCGCGGCGAGCTGTCGGAGGCCGAGGCGGCCGTCCACCCCCACCGGCACATCCTCACCCGCGCCCTGGGCGTCGCGCCGGACGTCGCCGTCGACTCGTGGCAGCTCACGCCGGCACGCGGCGAGCGCTTCGTCCTCTGCTCGGACGGCCTGACGAACGAGGTCAGCGAGGAGCGCATCGCCGGGGTCCTCGCCGCCACACCCGACCCGCAGGCCGCGGCCGACACCCTGGTCCGGCTGGCCAACGAGCACGGCGGCAACGACAACGTGAGCGTGGTGGTGGTCGACGTCGTGGTGGCCGATCCCGGGCCGCCCGGTGCCGCGGGCGCCGACGGCGCCGAGCGGGTGGCGGGCGACAGCGACGCCCCGGGCCACGGGTCCGGGAGCGGGCCGGCCCGGACGGCGGGGGCACCGGGCCCGCGGGGGACGGCGGGGCACGGAACCGGTGCCGGCCTCGGCGCGAGCGCGGCACCCTCGGGCCGGGGTGGGGCGTCCGCGACCGCGCTGCTGCGGGCCGTTCCGGGTGAGGGTGCCGAAGGCGCAGCGGGCCGTGGCGCAGCGGGCCGTGGCGCAGCGAGCCGTGACGCTGCGAGCCGTGACGCTGCGAGCCGTGACGCCGCGGGCCGTGACGCTGCGAGCCGTGACGCCGCCACCGACCCCGTACCAGGCGGGACCGCCAGGACCGGGACCGACGGCGACCCGCCCGCCCCGCGCGGCGGCGACCGGCGGCCCGCGGGCGACACCGCCGGCCGGCCCGAGACCCTGGCCAGGCACGTGGCCGGGACCCTGTCCGAGGTCATGGGTCACCGCGGCCGCTCCACAGGTGCGCCCCGCGACCGGGCCCGCACCCGGCGGGTGACCGTGCGGGTGGTGCTCTTCCTGGTGCTCGTCGCGGCCGTCGCCGCCGGGGCGTGGTCGCTCGTCCGCTACTACGCGGAGGGCGGCTACTACGTCGGCCTGACCAGCGGCCAGGTCGCCGTGTTCCAGGGGAGGCCCGGCGGCTTCCTCGGGTTCGAGCCGCACGTCGTCGACGTGAGCGCCCTGGCCGGCAGCGACGTGCTGAGCTACCGGCTGCCGCAGCTGCGCGCCGGCGTGCAGGAGCCGAGCCGCCAGGCGGCGGAGCGCTTCGTGGCGAACCTCCGTGCCGAGGCGTGCTCCGTCCACCCGGCGGCGCCGGTGTGTGCCCGCCAGGGCTCGGTGTCGCCGTCGGGCTCGGCGTCGCCGTCGGGCTCGGTGTCGCCGTCGAGCCGGGGGACGGCGCCGGGCGGGGCGTCCTCGCCGGTCGGCGCGTCCGCCGCCGGCCCGGGCACCCCCAGTGCCGGGAGGTCGGCGGCCTGATGGCGAAGCGCATCCGCTGGGCCGGCGTGGCCATGCTGCTGTGCTTCGCCGCGCTCTTCGTGCAGCTCAACAACATCCAGGTGGTGAAGGCGCACCGGTACGCCACGGCGCCCGGCAATCCCCGGACCACCGACACCGTCAGGGTCGACCCGCGCGGCGTCATCGAGGCGGCCGACGGCACCGTGCTGGCCGAATCGGTGCCGGCCCCCGCCGGCAACGCCTACGGCTACAGGTACCAGCGCCGCTACCCCCAGGGCGGGCTCTACCAGGACGTCGTCGGCTACGACTCGCCCCGCTACGGGATGACCGGGGTGGAGGCCGCCTACAACGGCTACCTCGTCGCCCACAACGCCCCCGTCAAGACCATCGGCGACCTGTTCACCACCCGGGTCGAGACCGACACCGTCACCCTCACCGTCGAGCCCGCCCTCCAGAAGGCGGCGGCCACCGCCCTCGGCACGCGGACCGGTGCGGTGGTGGCACTCGACCCGTCCAACGGCGACGTGCTCGCCATGTACTCCAACCCGTCCTTCGACCCCAACCCGCTCGCCGTCCTGGACCCGGCGACCGAGGCCAAGGCCTACGCCGCTGGCAACGCCGGCTCCCCCGGCGGGCCGAACTTCCCCCCGCTCGAGAACCTGGCCTACGCCGACAGCTTCGCGCCGGGCTCGACGTTCAAGATCGTGACCACGTCGGCGGCCTACGAGCACACCCCGCAGTACGTCACCAAGCCGTACAAGGTGTACACCTGCATGCCGCCCGGCACGATCCAGGGCCAGACCGTCCCGCTGTGCAACTACGCCAACGAGCCCTGCGGCGGCGACATCGCCCAGCTGCTGCCGCCGTCGTGCGACACCGGCTACTCCCTGCTCGCCCAGGACATCGGCGCGCAGAACATGTACGACGAGGCCACCGCCTTCGGCTTCGACCAGCAGCCGCCCATCGACCTGCCGCCGTCGCCGTTCGCCGTGTCGACCTTCAAGCCGCCGAGCTTCTACCAGCACGCGCTGATCTTCCTGTCCTACGCCGCGATCGGGCAGAAGAACACGTCGGGCACCCCGCTGCAGATGGCCATGGTGGCGGCAGCCATCGCCGACAACGGCACCATCATGACCCCGCACGTGATGAAGGTCATCCGCGACGCCCAGGGCAACGTCGTCGCCCGCTACACGCCCAAGGTCTGGAAGCAGCCCGACTCCCCCGCCACCGCGGCCGCCATCAACGGCCTGATGCAGCAGGTCGTCTCGGCGCCCAACGGCACCGCCCACTACGTCGGGTTCAACCCCGCCGACCACGTCGCCGCCAAGACCGGCACCGCCCAGGTCGGGCCCAACAACGCGCTCACCACCAACTGGATGATCGCCTTCGCCCCGGCCGACCACCCCACGATCGCCGTGGCGGCGGTCGTCCCCAACCTGCCCGGCGGTGCCACCGGCGCCTCGTCCGCCGGGCCGGTCGTGAAAGCCATGATCACCGCCGCGCTCGGGCAGTGAGCCCGTGCGGCCCAGCCGTCCCACCAGGAGGACCTCGTGCATGACCCGGACCGCCCCGCCGACGGGCCTAGGCTCTGACGAGCCATGGAGGTGAACGACACGCCGCGCGTCCTGTCGGACCGGTACGAGCTGCGGCATCTCGTCGCCCGCGGGGGGATGGCCGAGGTCTACCGGGCGCACGACCGGCTGCTCGACCGGCCCGTCGCCCTCAAGATCCTGTTCCCCGAGCTGTCGGTCGACCGCTCCTTCGTGGAGCGGTTCCGGCGCGAGGCACAGGCCGCCGCCAACCTCTCGAACCCCAACATCGTGCCGGTGTTCGACTGGGGCGAGGACGCCAGCACCTACTTCATCGTCATGGAGTACGTCGACGGCCGCGCCCTGTCGACCATCCTCCGGGGTGCCGGCCCGCTGCATCCCGAGCGCGCCGCCGAGATCGCCGCCGACGTCGCCGGGGCCCTCTCCTACGCCCATCGCCACGGCGTGGTGCACCGCGACGTGAAGCCCGGCAACGTGCTCATCACCGACGAGGGCGCCGTCAAGGTCACCGACTTCGGCATCGCCCGGGCCGTCAACACCGAGGAGAGCCTGACCCAGACCGGCGCCGTGATGGGCACCGCCACCTACTTCTCCCCGGAGCAGGCGGAGGGGCGCGGCGTCGACGCCCGCGGCGACGTCTACTCGCTGGGCGTGGTCCTGTTCGAGATGGTCACCGGCCGCCCGCCGTTCGTCGGCGAGTCGCCGGTCGCGGTGGCCTCCAAGCACGTGCGCGAGGGCGCGC
>JAJZYI010000201.1 GCA_021798135.1 Actinomycetes bacterium
CAACCCCTACGTCTCGTTCTTCCTGGACCCGGTGGGCGCGGCCCTGGCCGCGCTGTCGTGGCGCGACGGCCAGGACACCGGCGGCTGGCCCTGGGACCTGCAGTCGACCATGCCCAACGTGGAGGACAACGAGCTGTTCTACCCGCTCCTCTACCTCTGGCGGAAGGAGCTGCCGGACTCCGGCGGGGCCGGCCGCTACCGCGGCGGCAACGCCGCCGAGTGGGCCTTCATCCCGCACAAGACCGACAAGATCGTGACGTCGACGGTGACGAGCACCGTCGCCATCCCCGGGCCGGGCCTGTTCGGGGGCTTCCCGACCTCCAGCAACAAGTACCAGCTCGTGCGCGGCGCCGACGTCCACGCCCGGCTGGCGCGCGGCGAGGCGATGCCCACGTCGGTCGGCGACCTCGGCGGCGACGCCGAGTGGATCGGGCAGAAGTCCTTCAACAACGAGGTGCTGGCCGGCGACGCGTGGGTGTGCGCCTGGGCGTCGGCGTCGGGGTACGGGGACCCGCTGCTCCGTGAGCCGGAGCGCGTGGAGGAGGACGTCGTCGCGGGTCGGGTCACCGAGGACTGGGCGCGGCGCGCCTACGGCGTCGTCGTCGGCGACGGGGACGCCACGGCGGCGCTGCGCACGCAGGTGCTGACCGAGCGCCTCGGCCACCGGCCCGAGCGCCTGCCGGTCGCCGACCCGGCCGGGCGGGGGGGCCAGCCGCTCACGGCGTCGCTGGAGGTCGTGGGCGGGCAGGTGCTCTGCCGCCACTGCGGTCACGACTTCGGCCCCTCGGGGGGCAACTGGAAGGCCGGTGCCCGGCGCGGCGACGTCCCGGTCGCCGAGACGAACCCGCACCTGCGCGACCCGGGGATCTACATCGACGCCGGCGTCGCGGCCCGCCACTGGTTCTGCCCGTCGTGCGGCGTCCTGGCCGATTCGGAGATCGCGGTCGGCGACCAGGCCGGGGTGTGGGACATCCGCCTGGGGTGGGCCGACACCGAGGCCGCCCGCCAGCTCTGAGCGGCTGCGGCCGCGGCTGCGGCCGCCGGGCGATCCCACCAGTCGAAGGCTTCGAGCCAGGAGGTACCGTGACGGAACGAGCACATCGGCCGGCTCCCGCCGGCCGGCGGGGTGCCGGTGCGCCGGCTGGCGGCGCCGGTGCGCCGGCCGACGGTGGCGCCGGTGCGCCGGTCGACGGAGGCGCCGGTGCGCCCGCCGTCGCGTGGTTCGGTCGGCACCGGGCGCCCGCCGGCGCCAGCGGGAGCTTGTCGGCGCTCGACGACCTGCTCGTCCACCAGACGCTGGACAACCTCGGCGCGGTCATCGCCGAGGACGAGCGCTGGACGGAGCGGTTCATCATCGAGGCGCACGCGCCGGACGACAGCCTGCTGCTCTTCACCGGCCTGGGCATCTACCCGAACACGAACTACGTGGACGGGTTCGCTCTCGTCGGCAGCGGCCAGGAGCAGCGCAACCTCCGCGCCGGGCGGGAGCTCCACCGGGACGGCAGGGACCCCTTCGACCTGCGTGCCGGGCCCCTGCGCTTCGAGATCCTGGTGCCCGGTCGGCGGTGGCGGCTGGCGGCCGACGACGTCGGCCAGGGGTTCGCCTTCGACCTCGTCTTCCAGATGCGGACGCAGCCGTACCAGATGCCAACCATGCGCATCGTGCGGGACGGCGCGCTCCTGGTCGGCTACAGCCACTTCGTCCAGGCGGGGCGGTTCGACGGCTGGATCGAGGTCGACGGCGACCGTCGCCGGGTCGACGGCTGGACCGGGGAGCGTGACCGGTCGTGGGGGGTGCGCCCGTCGTCCGCCCGGGTTCGCCGGGGGCTGCACTTCTGGATCCCGCTCCAGTTCGACGACGTGTCGCTCTGGCTGTGGACCCACGAGGACGCCCAGGGGCGCTCGGAGGGCGTCTGCGGGGCGGTCCGGCCCGTCGGCGACGATCCGGGGCCACCGGTGCCCGTCGTCGGCATCCGGCACGAGCTCGACATCGACAAGGTCGGGCCGCACCGCGTGCTGCGCGCCGGCGAGCTCGACGTGGTCACGGCCGACGACCGACGCCTGCGGATCGAGGTGCGCCGAGACGGCCCGGTGCTGGGGCTGGTCGGAGGCGGGTACGGAGGCGAGCACGCGCAGGGGACGCCGAAGGGCCCGGACTTCGTGGCCTTCGACCGGTGGTCGACGGCACCCGAGTCGTTCCGCCGCGTGCCGCACACGATCCTGGAGCACGCGTGCGAGTGCCGGCTCGACGGGCGCGTCGGGCGCGGGGACGTCGAGCTGTGCATCGGCGAGTACGCGCCGCTCGGCCTCGGCCCCGTCGAGTAGGCGGCGAGCCCCCACCTCCCGAGCCCAGCCGCGCCGCGCGAGGGGTGCTCGCTCAGGTCGCCGTGACGACGATCCCCTCGCCCAGGAACGACACGTGGCCCCGTGCCGGCAGCGCCTCGGGCAGGGGGTCGGCGTAGGTCCACACGGCGTCGGCGAGCGTCCGGCCACCGGCGACGACGGACCAGTAGGTGGCGGTGCCCTTGTAGGGGCAGACGGTGGTGGTCGCCGACGGCACGAGCGCGCCGGGGCGGACGTCGTCGAGCGGCACGTACCACCGGGTGGGCAGGCCGGTCTCGTTCACCGCCACGGGCCGGTCCGTCTCGGCGACGACCTCGTCCCCGACCCGGACCACGACGTGGCGCGACGAGCGGCGGGCGTCGACCCGGTGGAAGGGGTCGCGGGGGTGGCCGACCACCTCCTCGTCCTCGTCGAGCCAGCGGTCGAGCTTCTCCAGGTAGGGGGAGAGCAGGCCGGCCAGGGGCGGGGCACCGGGCAGGGGGTCGGGGTACTCCCAGAACGCGTCCTCCACCAGCCGGTCGCCGACGCGCAGGTGCCAGTACCGGGCGTCGCCCTTGAAGGGGCAGTGCGTGGCGGTGGCGCTGGGCTCCAGCAGGTCGGTGCGCACGTCGGCGGCCGGCACGTACCAGCGGGGCAGCAGCGCCGTCTCGTGGAGCATGCGCACGGCGGTGCTGTCGACGACGGTGGTGCCGGCGAGCTCGCCGCGGATCCGCTGGGGGAGCGCGTGCAGGTAGAGGAGGTGCGCCGGCTCGGCCGGCAGGGTGATGTTCAGCGCGCCACCGGTGGGGCGGCCCAGCGGCGCCATGGACCCGATCGTGAGCGACATGGCCCCGTCCTACTACCGCCGGCCGGCTCGTGCCCGGGCGCGGCCGGTCGCCGGGTCAGCCGGCGGCGGCGTTCGGCAGCCAGTCGGGCCGGTTCGCCTCGTAGGCGGCGATGGCGTCCTCGTGCCGCAGGGTGAGCCCGATGTCGTCCCAGCCGTTGAGCAGGCGTTCCCGGGTGAACTCGTCGAGCGGGAACGTGCCCGACAGCCCCGCGGCGGGGGCCTCGATCGTGCCGCGGGCGACGTCGACGGTGACCTCGAGCGTCGGGTCGTCCGCCACCGCCGCGAGCAGCGCCCGGTCGAGCGCCTCGTCGACCTGCACCGGGACGAGCCCCTGCTTGGTGCAGTTGTTGCGGAAGATGTCGGCGAAGCGCGACGACACCACGGCCCGGAAGCCGTAGTCCATGAGGGCCCACACCGCGTGCTCCCGGGACGAGCCCGTCCCGAAGTTGGGCCCGGCCACCAGGATCGTCGCGCCGGCGTGCTCGGGGCGGTTCAGCACGAAGTCTCGGTCGTCGCGCCACTCGGCGAAGAGCCCGGCGCCGAAGCCGGTGCGCTCCACGCGCTTCAGCCAGTCGGACGGGATGATCTGGTCCGTGTCGACGTCGGAGCGGTCGAGCGGCACGGCCCGGCCGGTCACGATGCGCACAGGTTCCACGGCACCTCCCTGCTCGGGTCGATGGGGCTGTTCGGGTCGGCGTGGCCCGCGCCGGCGGGCCGGGCCAGGGTGGGCGGCCGTATGGCCGCGCCGGCGGGCCGGGCCAGGGTGGGCGGCCGTATGGCCGCGCAGGCGGGCGACGGCCGGCGGCGCGCTGAGGCAGGAGCGGGGACCGTCGGGGTCGCCGGCACCGGGGTGGCTGCCGCCCGGGCCGGTGGCACCGGGGTCACGCCAGGTCCTGGGGCGTGGCGAAGTGGCCGGCGACGGCGGTGGCGGCGGCCACGGCGGGCGACACCAGGTGGGTTCGCCCGCCCCGGCCCTGGCGGCCCTCGAAGTTGCGGTTGGACGTCGAGGCGCAGCGCTCGCCGGGGCTGAGCTTGTCCGGGTTCATCGCCAGGCACATCGAGCACCCCGGCTCGCGCCAGTCGAAGCCGGCGGCCCGGAACACGGCGTCCAGCCCCTCGGCCTCGGCCTGGGCCTTCACCCGGTGCGACCCGGGGACGACCAGGGCTCGCAGCCCCTGGCGGACGCGGCGGCCACGCAGCACCTCGGCGGCCGCCCGCAGGTCCTCGATCCGGCTGTTGGTGCACGAGCCGATGAACACGGTGTCCACGGGCACCTCGCGCAGCGGCGTCCCGGCCCGCAGGCCCATGTACTCGAGCGCCCGGGCCGCGCTCTCGCGGGCCGCCGGGTCGGCGATGCCGTCGGGGTCGGGGACCGCCGCGTCGATGGGGGCGACGTGGCCCGGGTTGGTCCCCCAGGTGACGTGCGGCCGCAGGTCCGCCGCGTCCATGGCCACGGTCCGGTCGAAGGCGGCGCCCTCGTCGGTCACGAGCGACCGCCAGTCGTCGAGGGCCCGCTCCCAGGCCGCCCCGACCGGGGCGTGGCGCCGCCCCTGGAGGTAGGCGAAGGTGGTGTCGTCGGGCGCGACCATCCCGGCGCGCGCCCCTGCCTCGATCGACATGTTGCACACCGTCATCCGCCCCTCCATGGACAGCGAGCGGATGGCGCTGCCGCGGTACTCGACGACGTGGCCGACGCCACCGCCGGTGCCGACGCGGCCGATGATCGCCAGGACCACGTCCTTGGCCGTGACGCCGGCCGGGAGCTCGCCCTCCACCTCCACGGCCATCGTGGCGGGCCGCTGCTGGGGGAGCGTCTGGGTGGCCAGGACGTGCTCGACCTCGGAGGTGCCGATGCCGAAGGCGAGCGCGCCGAGGGCCCCGTGGGTCGAGGTGTGGCTGTCGCCGCAGACGATGGTCATGCCCGGCTGGGACAGGCCCTGCTCGGGGCCGATCACGTGGACGATGCCCTGGTCGGCGTGGCCCATGGGGTAGCAGGTCACGCCGAACTCGGCACAGTTGGCCGTCAGGGCCTGGAGCTGCTTGGCCGAGATCGGGTCGGCGACCGGCCGGTCGATGTCGGCCGTCGGCACGTTGTGGTCGGCGGTGGCGATCGTGAGCTCGGGGTGGCGGACCCTGCGCCCGGCCATGCGCAGGCCGTCGAACGCCTGCGGCGAGGTGACCTCGTGCAGCAGGTGGAGGTCGATGAACAGCAGGTCGGGCTCGCCGGGAGCGCTGTGCACCAGGTGGCGCTCCCAGACCTTGTCGGCCAGGGTCTTCGGGCCGCCGCCGGCGGGGCTCACGCGCCGACCGCCACGATCTCGACGCGCAGGACGCCTCCGGGAGCCTCGTACTCCACGCTCTCGCCGGCGGAGCGGCCCAGCAGGGCCTGGCCGAGCGGTGAGCCGGGGGACACCACGCCGACCCCCTCGGTGCGCTCCTCGATGGAGCCGACGAGGAACCGCTCGACGTCGTCGTCGCCGTCGTAGCGGATGGTCACGACGGTGCCGGCCACGACGGTGTCGGTCGCCGCCGTCGCCGCCTCGTCGACCAGCTGGGCCCGGGCCAGCGTCGCCTCGATCTGGCGGATGCGGGCCTCCATCTTCCCCTGGTGGTCCTTGGCGGCGTGGTAGTCACCGTTCTCCGACAGGTCGCCGAGGGCGCGGGCCGCCTCGATGGCCCGGGCGATCTCGACCCGTCCGCGGGTCGTCAGGTCCTCGAGCTCGGCCTGCAGCCGCTCGTAGGTGGCCCTGGTGAGGTGCGTGGGCTCGTCGGTCACGTCATGAGGCTACCGCCCGCGGCGTCGCGTCCCGGCCCGCGACGGATGGCTGCGTCCCGGGGCTGCGGCAGGGGGTCGGGGCGGCGGGGGTCGCGGCTGCGGCGGGGCGTCCGGCGGCGGGGGTCGGGGCGGCGGGGGTCGGGGCGGTGCGCGGGCAGGGCACGGCGGTGTGCCTGGGAGCCGGGT
>JAJZYI010000202.1 GCA_021798135.1 Actinomycetes bacterium
AGACAGCCCGCCCGTCCGACTTGACATCGGGTCCCGATATCGGGACACGATATCGAGAGGGAGAACGATAGGCGTGAGCGGCGGGTGCCATCGGCGGGTGCCATCGGCGGGTGCCGGCGGCGAGTGCCAGCCGCGAGTGCCGGCGGCGAGTGCCGGCGGCGAGGGCAAGCGGCGAAGGCCAGCGGCAGGTGATCGCCGCGGCTGACCCGGGCGTGATGGTGCCGACGGGAGCGGCACGACGTCGGGCACCGACAGGGGCGGACGTCGGAGGGCCGTCGGAAGGCATCTCGGAGGACGACATGGACGTGGTGCGCGAGCTCCGGCGGGGTGCGGTGCGCCTGCACGTGCTGCACCATGCGGCCGAAGCCGAGATCAGCGGGGCTTGGATGTCGGAGGAGCTGGGCCGCCACGGGTACCGGATCTCGCCCGGCACGCTGTACCCGCTGCTGCACGACCTGGAGCGCGCGGGGCTGCTGGTCTCCGAGGAGCGGGTGGAGCACGGGCGGGTCCTCCGCTGGTACGCCGTGACCGGCGACGGCCGACGCGTCCTCGCCGACGCCCGGACGGCGCTGGCCGAGCTGGCACTCGAGCTGCTGCCCGCCCCCGAGCGGGCCCGGCTGTCGGCCGGAGGGTCGCAGCGGTGACGGCACTGCTGGTCGTGCTGGCCGTCGCCTTCGCGTACAGCATGGGCGCCCACTACACCGGCGCCTGCATGGGCATGCCGCGGGCCCTCGGCGCGGTCGGCACCCGGTCGGCCCTGTTGCTCATGGCGCCGCTCGCCCTGGTCGGGGCGGCGTTCGCCAGCCACGGTGTGGAGCACACCGTCGGCCGCGACCTCCTCGCCGGTGCCGGGCTGTCGGTGCCCGGTCTGGTGATCGTCCTCGGGGTCGCCTTCGGCCTGACCAGCGCCTGCAACGTCCTGCGCATCCCCACCTCCACCATCCAGATCCTCGTCTTCAGCGTGGTGGGCGCCGGGCTCGCCGCGGGTGTCGGGGTGCACTGGTCCACCATCGCCACCCTCGCCGCCATCTGGGTCGCCGCCCCGCCGGTGGCCGCCGCCGCCGGCTACACCCTCACCAAGGTCCTGGACCGGGTGCCGGCGGTGCGCGTCGAGGCGCGAGCCGTCGGCGCAGCGCTCGCCATCGGCGCGGGGGGCACGGCGCAGGCCCCCGTGGGCGACCCGCCGGCACCTGCCCCGGGCAGCTGGCTCGCCGGCGCGCTCGTCGCCGTGGGCGCCCTGGCGTCGTTCACGATGGGCGCCAACGACGTCGCCAACGCCACCGGCTCGCTGGTCGGGACCCACATCGCCAGCCCGCTGGTCGCCGGCGCCGTCGGCGGCGCGGGCCTGGCCGCGGGGGTGCTCACCTGGGGGCGCCCCCTGCTGCGCCGGGTGGCCTTCGAGATCGTGACCGTCGACCGGCCCATGGCCGCCGCCGCCCAGCTCGTCCAGGCCGGGGTGGTGCTGGCGGCGGTCGGCTTCGGGTTCTTCACCTCCATGAACCAGGCCCTGGTGGGAGCCATGGCCGGGTCCGCAGCGGCGCGGGGGCGCCACACCGTGCACACCTCCACCCTGCTCGGCATCCTGCGCGGCTGGGTCGTCGGCCCCGGCGCGGCCATCGCCCTCGCCTTCGCCGTCACCCGCGCCGTCGCCGCTGCCGCGGGGGCCCACGCCATCGCCGCCGGCGGCTGAGGGAGGGCGCAGATCCTGCCGCGGCCGCCCGAGCGGGACCCGGGTCGGGACCCTCCCGAGCGGGAGCGGGTTCAGCGGCCGCCTGAGCGTGCCGCGCGTGCGACCGCCCGCGGCACCTTCAGGACGTAGCCGGCGGCCACCAGCGCGGCCAGGGGACGGCGTGGCACCACGCGCAGCTCCCGCCGTAGCAGCGCGCGCAGCGGCGCGCGGCCTCCGGCGCAGACCGCCGCCATGGCCAGCCAGTCGCCGGCGAGCGCGGGCGGGGCACCGGGGCCGCCGCCGGGGGCGTCGGCGGCCACCACGACGGCGTCGCTGAGGAACGTGACGGTCACCCCGAGGGCGCGATCCGTCGCCAGGAGCACCACGCTGCCGCGCGCCCTCCGGGCGACGCGCCGGCGTGCCGGGGAGTCCGCCAGGTTCGCCTGCAGCAGGTCGGCCACCATGGCCGCCATGCCCGCTGCCTCGCCGGCGCTGTCCAGCACGACGGCCGGCGGGGTGCTCACACGTCGCGCCACCACGCCTGGAGCCCCAGGTCCTCGGCGATCACCTGCAGGGCGTTGTATGCGGGAGCGAAGGTGATGAAGCCGTGCGGGTGCTGGGTGGACCCGGCCAGGTAGAGGCCATCGACCGGGGTGCGGTACTGGGCGAGCTCGGGGAGCGGCCGGCGGTCCAGCATGTTCTGGAGCGACACCTCGCCCATCATCCAGTCACCCCGCACCATGTTGCGGAGCTTGCGGGGGATGTCGGCGGGCGAGTAGGGCACCCAGTCGAGCACGGCGTCGCCGCCGAGGTTCGGCGCGAAGCGGCGCCAGGTGTCCAGGCAGCGCTGCCCGTACCAGCGGGCGATCCCGTCCCACGCCGCGGGGCCGCCGTCGGCGAGGGCGTACGGGGCGATCTGGCGCAGCAGCCCGGTGTAGTGGCCGGGGGGCGCGTCGGTGGGGTCGAACAGCGTGTTCACCGCGGCGTTGGGCCGGCAGGTGCCGGCCAGGTCGCCCGACCGCACAGCGCGCCAGTCGGCGTTCAGCTCCTCGGTGGAGGCGTAGCCGAGGTTCACCACCCACGCCTGGTCGACGTCCGGGTCGAAGGCGGCAGCCTCGTAGCGCGGGGGCTCCCGCAGCGCGAGGTGGACCGAGAAGAGGCTCCACGGCTGGTGGGCCACGTCCCGTTCGACCGAGGAGCGCAGCTCGGCGGGGACGGCGCCCGCGGGGAGGAGGCGGAGGAACGTCTGCTCCACGTCCACCGTGGACGCCACCAGGCGCCGGGCGCCCAGCTGGGTGCCGTCGGCGAGGACCACGCCGACGGCCCGCCCGCCCTCGACCTCGATGTGGTCGACGTCGGCGTCGACCACGAGCACGCCGCCGTGCTGCGCCAGGTCGCGCCACAGGGCGTGTGCCAGGCGGTGCGAGCCGCCCACGCACACGTGCCAGTTGTCGATCTTGCCGACCAGCAGCGGGAAGCTCATGGCGAGCCCCGGCACGTCGTTGGCGTAGCCGCACACGGCGCCGTGGAACGCCAGGTGCGCCTTGACCTTGGGATGGGTGAAGTGCTGGTCGAGGAAGGCGTCGATCGGCTCGCGCCGGAGCTTGACCGACAGGAACTCGGACCGGTCCTCGACCCCCAGCACCGACAGGGCTCGTGTCAGCTCCTTCATCGACATGGGCGGCTGGTACATGAGCGTCCCCAGCAGCAGGTTCACGTACCCGTGGGCCTCGGTGTAGAGGCGGCGGAACGTCTCGGCGTCCTCCTCCGAGAACCGGGCGATCGACGCGCAGGTCTTGTCGAGGTCGGTGTGCACGGTCAGCGCCGTCCCGTCGTCGAAGACCGACGCCATCTGCACGGGCGGCCGGACGTAGGACAGGCCGTGGTCGGCGAGGTCCAGGTCGGCCTGCGGTGGCGCCAGGTCGACGAAGGTGTGGTAGTTGGCGTGCACGTTGTGGAGGAAGCCCGGCATGGTGAGCTCCTCGGTGCACAGGCCGCCACCCTCCTCGTGGCGCCGCTCCAGGACGACCACCTCGAGCCCGCACCTGGCCAGGTAGGCACCCAGCGCCAGGCCGTTGTGGCCCGAGCCGATGATCACGGCGTCGTACGCGTCACGCACGTGTGGGGGCCTCCGCCGCGTCGTGGCCGCGGACGTACGGCGGCCCGCCGAGCGGCCACGTCGTGTCGACACCGCTCGTGTACGCCTGGAGCAGGGCCTTCACGTGCTCGGCCTGACGGAGCAGCAGCCGCATGTCCCCGCGCACCGCGATCGTGCCGCGCAGGGCGGCGTCGATCGGGTCGAGCAGCCCCGCGGCGAGCTCGTCGAAGACCGTGGCCGGCCCGCGGAAGCGGTAGTCGATCCGCCCGGCCTGGGCGTGCTCGCCGTCGCCCGGTGCGAGCTCGCGGTACCAGAGGCAGACGCCGTCCTCGATCTCCAGCAGGAACCGGCGTCCCTCGTCGCCGACGTAGGGCGACACGCCGTCCCCCTCGATCTCCACGGCGACGGCGAACCGGCCCTCGGGGACGCTGCGGAGCGTGCCCGCAGCGTCGTTCATGGCACCGCGGACCGCCTCATACCACTCCTGCGTGTACACGTCGGGCACCGTTCCTCCCTTCGTCGGTGGGCAACCGGTCGCCGGGCCCGGGCCGGGCCGCCGCCCTCGTCGCGCGGACCGGGGCGGTGGCCCCGGTGCGGGGGGTCGGGGCGATGCCGGCGGGGCGGACCGGGGCGGTGGCCCCGGTGCGCGGGGTCGGGGCGATGCCGGCGGGGCGGGCCACGTCAGTAGCCCCGGCCGGGACGTTCGGGCGAGGCCAGGCCCAGGTCCTCGGCGATCGCCTTGAACGCGTTGTAGCCGCACGCGGCGTGCACGCCGCCGCCGGGGTAGGCGGACGGCCCGCACAGGTAGAGGCCCTCGATCTCGGTCCGGTACGAGGCCGCCTCGGGGAAGGGCCGGTTCGCCCCGACCTGGTCGAAGGCGAACTCGCCGTTGGAGAAGTCGCCCTCGCGCATCAGGTTCTTCTGCTCCATCTGGTCGGGCGTGTACAGGCGGTGGTCGATGACGTTGCCGGGCGTCATGTTCGGCGCCACCTGCCGCCAGGCGGCGAGGAGCCGGTCGTTGTGGTGGGCGCGGACGTCCGCCCACTCCGCTGCGGTGAGCTCGCTCGCCTTGGGGAGGAAGAACCATCCGGTGGCGGCGTGGCGACCCGGCGGGGCCTGGGAGCGGTCCCACAGGCTGTTCACCCAGGTCCCCGCGGCAGCCCGTTCCGGCAGCCGCCCGCCGTAGGCGTCCCGCACGTAGCGCAGCACGTCGTCGGCACCGTCGAAGCCGACGACGGTGTAGAAGCACCGGTCGACGTCCGGGTCGATCGCCGCCGCCGAATAGGCCGGCGCGTCGCGCAGGCACCACGCGGTGGTGCCCAGCACGTGGCTCGGCCCGTAGCGGAAGGCCCGGGCCCGGCGCACCCACCGGTCGGACAGGTGCTGCGGGCCGACCAGGTCGAGCAGGGTCTGGCGGAGGTCCGCGTTGGAGGCGACGACCCGCTCCGCTCGGTACTCGCCGCCGCGCACCCTCACGCCGACGGCCCGGCCGTCCTCGACGACGACCTGCTCGACGGCGCTGCTCTCCAGCAGGTCCACGCCCTCGCGGTAGCAGGCCTGCGTCATGGCCTTGGCCAGGGAGTGCGTACCTCCCAGGCAGAGCTTCCAGTTGGCCATGGTCCACATCACGAAGGTGACGAACATGCCACCGAGACCGGCCTCCTCGAGCGGTGCACCCCACTCGACGGTCGCCCGGTACAGGAGCGCCCGCAGCTCCGGCGTCTCGAACAGCTCGTCGATCACCGCCCGCGGCGACTTGGCGACGAAGTTGGCGTCCACGCCGAGGTCGCCGAAGACCGCGTGGAGCAGCTCGCCCTGGACCTCCAGGGACTGCGCGACCGGGGGGCTGTAGAGGCTGGCGGCGACCATGCCCTGGAGCGACGCAGCCCGCTGCTTGAGCTCCACGTAGCGCTCGGCGTCGGCAGCCGAGTACCGAGCGATGCTGGCCCTGGTCCGTTCGAGCAGGTCGGGACGGTGCAGGACGACGGGCGGGCGGCCGTCGGCGAAGACGATCCCCGCCTGGGCTTCGGGCATGACGGTGCGCAGCCCGAGGTCCTCCAGCCCGAAGTCCTCGATCATCGGCATGACGTCGAAGAACTCCATGTACTGGGCGTGGAGGTTGTGGCGGAAGCCGGCGCGCACCGGCTCCTCGGTGTTGACGCCGCCACCCTCCTCGTGGCGTCGCTCCAGGACCAGCGTCGACAGCCCCGCACGCTGCAGGTAGGCCGCCAGGCACAGGCCGTTGTGGCCGGCACCGATCACGATGGCGTCGTAGGTGTGGCGCCGCATCGCTCAGGAGCCCCCTGCCGGCGAGGCACCCGAGGAGGAGGGCGCGGTCCCCGACGGGCCGGGCCGGCAACG
>JAJZYI010000203.1 GCA_021798135.1 Actinomycetes bacterium
GCCCGAGCACCGCATCGGCAAGCAGCTCCGGACCCCCGCAGGCGGTGGATCGACTGATCGAAGGTGTCTCGGCGCCTGCAGTTGCTGGTGACCAGGCGTTCTCGACGTCTCGATGACCACCCCTAGGCGTGACGGCATCGAGCAAGCCGAGAGCTGGGTCGGCACGGGGATGCCGACGGGCGGCACGCTCGCCGTCCACGTTGTCGCGTCTCGTGTTGGATGGCAGCGCACCTCCGGGCGTGCCAGAGCCGCGAAGGCAGCTGACTCGGGGCTTCGCCGTGGGCCGCCCGGGGCTCGAACCCGGCACCGTGGGATCAGAAGCGGGCTCGGGGACGTGCCAGGCGAGGCTGTGGTGTCCTGCCACGTCCCAAGCCGGCCGCTCCTCCTGGCGGTGGCCGGGGGCCGATCGGAAGCGACGGGACCGGCCGGGACATCGTGAGCCGCAATTGTTGGGTCGGAGGTTGGGCCGGCCTTCCCAGCATCGCACCCGGTTGACTACGCTGTAGTCATGTCGCATCCTGTCTCCGTCCGGTTCCACGACACCCATGTGGCGGAAAGGCTCAAGTCCGAGGCCGCTGCCCGCGGGACCTCCTCGTCGGCCCTGGCCGAGGAGCTCATCGACGAGGGTCTGCGCACACGGCGCCATCCGCTGGTGGTCTTTCGGGACGGCCCAGCTGGCCGGCGAGCAGCCCTGAGCGGCGGTCCTGACGTCTGGGAGGTGATCGACGGCCTGGTCGGCGGCGACGTCGCCACCAGCAAGAGGGTCGATCGCGCCGCCGCGATGCTCGGGATCCGTCGCGAACAAGTAGATGCCGCACTGGCCTACTACGCGGAGTTCACCGAGGAGATCGACGCCCACATCGAAGCCAACCGTCAGGCAGCCGAGGAAGCAGAAGCGCTGTGGCGCCGACAGCAGGAACTGCTCGCCGGGTGAAGCTGCTGTTCGACGTCCACCACTCGCGCCTGGCCGCCGAGCGGCTACGCGAGGAGGGGCACGATGTCGTTGCCGCCGCCGACGACCCCGTCCTGGCCAGCCTGCCCGACGACGAGCTCTTGCGCGCCGCGACCCAGGCCGGTCGAGCCCTGGTCACCGAGAATGCCCGGGATCTCGACCGGATCGTCCGGACCTGGGCCATGACCGCAGAGCACCATGCCGGTCTTGTGTTCACGTCTCCCCGCCGCTATCACCGGGGCAGCCGGTCGTACCCAGCCAATCTCGTCGCCGCCCTCAGGACACTCCTGGCAGACCCCCCCGGCTTCGAGCGTGACTGGATCCACTGGCTCCCCTGACAACGGAACTCCACCGTGGGCCGCCCGGGGCTCGAACCCGGCACCTTGGGATTAAAAGTCCCCTGCTCTACCCGATGAGCTAGCGGCCCGGAGGTCGCAGTCTACGCCGCGCACCTGGACGCCGGCCCGTGCCGCGCGTGCCGGCTCTCGCACGGCAGCGCCAGCGTCAGGCGACCGGCACGTGCTCGTCGTGCGCGATCGTGCAGCTGTCGCAGTGCTTGCCCGAGCCGACCACGTGGAGCACCGCCCCTGACGGCCGGGCGAGCCCGAGCGTTCCCGGCGCCATCGCAAGGGCAGGTCGGCGTCGGCTGGGAGCCCGTGCCCGGTGTCACCTGGTCCGGGGGGTGTCACCGGGGGGGTGTCACCTCCTCCCGGGGGTGCCGCCTCGCCGGGGAGGGAGGTCGGCCAGACGCCGGTGGCCGGTTCAGCCGGGCTTGGTCACGTCGGCGACCTGCGCGCCCAGGGCGCCGAGCAGCTGTGCCGCATCCACGTGGAAGTTGGCACCTCGCGCCCCGGCGCCGATCGCGACCACGCCTGCCGTGGCGACAGCCGCGTCGGCGACGACGGGCCAGGTCCTGGTCGAGCCGAACGGGGTGATCGCGCCTCGGTCGTAGCCGGTGGCCTGCTTCGCCTCCTCCTGGTCGGGGAGCGACAGGCGGCGCGTCCCGAGCGCCGCTCGCAGCTTCGGCCAGTCGATCTGGCGCCCGCCGGGGACGAGCACGAGCACGTAGTCGTCCGCGCCGCGGCGTACCACGATGGTCCGGAGCAGCTGCCCGAGCTCGATCCCCTGCAGCGCGGCGCTGTCCTCGGGGCTCGACGGCACCTCCGTCCGAACGATGCGGTAGGTCAGCCCCGACCCTTCGGCGGCACGGACGGCAGCAGTGTCGAGACCCATCATCGCCACCCTACGGAGCGCGATGTCGGCTTGCATCCGCCACGGTCGAGGTGGCACGGGGCGCGGGCGGCGGGGCCAGGCGAACCGGTCGGGGGGCGGAGGAGGTGACGTCGGACCCTGTCGGCCCGGCCGCGACCGCTCGTACCGTGGACGTCGAGGAAGGTGTGGTCGACCCGGAGGCATCGGTGTCGCGGCTGGCCCGGCTGGTGAGGAGCGTTCCCGTGTGCTTGGCGGCGGTCGCCTTGGCGGGGTTCGTCGAGGTGGGGCGCGGCACCGCAGCCGCAGCCACCGCCCCGTCGCCCAATTCGGTCACGTCGCACGGCGCGGTGCCGGCACTCGGCCCCGCCGGCGGACTGCCGTCGAGCCAGCCTGTCGTGGGGGTGGCGGCGACGCCCGATGGCGGTGGCTACTGGCTGGTGGCGTCCGACGGCGGGGTGTTCGCCTTCGGTGACGCCCGGTTCTCCGGTTCGATGGGCGGCGTGCACCTGAGCCAGCCTGTCGTGGGGATGGCGGCGACGCCTGACGGGGGTGGCTACTGGCTGGTGGCGTCCGACGGCGGGGTGTTCGCCTTCGGTGACGCCCGGTTCTCCGGCTCGATGGGCGGCGTGCATCTGAACCAGCCTGTCGTGGGCATGGCTTCGCCTGACGGGGGTGGCTACTGGCTGGTGGCGTCCGACGGCGGGGTGTTCGCCTTCGGGGATGCCCGGTTCTACGGCTCGGACGCCGGCCTCGGCGGGGCCCCGACGGTCGCCGTCGCCGGCAGACCGGAGGGGTACTGGCTCGTCCACGGGGCGGCCGGGATCCAGGTCGGCCTGGCTTCCGGCGCGAGCGGTCCGGCGGTGACCGCCCTGCAGCAGCGGCTGCAGGGCCTCGGCTACTGGCTCGGCAGCGCGGACGGCGCCTTCGGGCCGCTGACGCTCCAGGCGGTCTACGCCTTCCAGAAGGAGAACGGGCTCGTGCCGACCGGCGTGGTCGACCTGGCGACCTCGCAGGCCCTCGGTCGCGCCGGGCGCCCGTCGACCACCGCCGCCGGCGACCTGATCGAGGTGGACAAGGGTCGCCAGGTGCTGCTCGTGATCCGCGGCGGCCGGGTCCTGTGGGCCTTCAACACCTCCACCGGGATGAGCGCGGCGTGGGTCACGCCGGACGGCAGGTGGGCCGTGTACCGCCAGGTCGACGGCTACGACGTCTCGCCGCTCGGGGTGCTGTACCGCCCCAAGTACGTGGTCGGCGGCATCGCCATCCACGGGTATCCCAGCGTGCCGCCGTACCCGGCTTCCCACGGCTGCATCCGGGTGACCGACGCCGCCATGGACTTCCTGTGGAGCTCGGGTCTCGCGCCCATCGGGGAGGTGGTCTGGATCCACGGCTGACGGTGACGATCCCCCTCGCAGGCGGCGAGGTCGCCCCGTCGTCTGCCGCGCCTGGCGCGGGTCGCGCCAGGCCGGCTGCGGTCGAGCCCGCGACCACCTGCGAAGGGCGCCGCTCGTAGACTCCGGGGAGCTGATCCGAACTCGTCGACAGGACCCGCGTGAGCGTTTGGCGCCACCGCAGCCTCGGACTGGCCGGCCGCCTGGTGGGGGCCGGGCTCCTCGTGGCGACAGGGGCGATCCACCTCGACCTCTACCTCACCGGCTACCGCGCGATCCCCACCATCGGGCCGCTCTTCCTGGCCCAGGTGGTCGTCGCCTTCGTGCTTGCGGCCGGCGTCGCCGCCACCTCCAGCGGAGTCGTCTCGGCCCTGGGGGCGGCCTTCGCTGTCGCCACGCTCGGCGGCTACCTCCTGTCCATGTGGGTCGGCCTCTTCGGCTTCGAGGAGGTCCGGACGACCGCCGGCATCGCCGCAGGGTGCGTCGAGGTGGCGGCGTTCGGCGTGCTGGCGGCGGTGGCGCTCCCGGCCCTCACGGCCAGGGCGCGCCGGCGCCGGGCACCGGGCGAACCGGCCCGGTCCACGGTCGCCGCACCGACCGCGGCAGTGGTGCTGTTCGTCGCGGCCGCCGCGGTCCTCGCCGGCGCGCTCAGCTCCGCGTCGGGAGCGGCCTCGGCCGCGGGAGCGAGCGCCACGGTCCAGCTCGCCGCCAGGCGTGTCGGCGGTGCCCTGGTCCTCACCGGCCCGCGGGGCCTCACCCTCTACTGGTTCGCCATCGACTCGCCCACCCGGTCCCGCTGCTACGGCACGTGCGCCAGCATCTGGCCGCCCGTGCTCGGCCGCCCGGTCGCGGGCCCGGGCGTGGTCGGCAGGCTCGGGACGATCACCCGGGCGAACGGCGTGCCCCAGGCGACCTACGACGGCCATCCGCTCTACACGTTCGCCGGCGACGTTCCCGGCACGGCGCGGGGGAACGACCTCGACGCCAACGGCGGCCTCTGGTACGAGATGAGGGTCAGCGGCTGACAGTCCTGGAGGCCGCTGACAGTCCTGGAGGCCACGGGGTCGCCCCGCACGGCGGACCGCCATCCCCGCGGGCTCGCCACGTGGCCCGCCAGGGGCGCAGCTCCCCGGGCACCGGCTGAGCGCATCGGGCGCGGGCATCCACGCGTGGGGAACCCGGCTCTGGGATCATCGGGTCCGAGGTCCACGGTCGCCCGCGCGGAAGGGGCACGTCCGATGAAGCTGCGCCCACTCGTCGCCGAGGCTCTCGGCACGGCACTGCTGGTGTTCTTCGGGGCTGGGACGGCGACGCTCTGCTTCGGGTTCAAGGTGACCGGCACGAGCGTCGCCGCCGGGGTCGTCATGACCGCCCTGGCGTTCGGTCTCGTGCTGCTCGTCCTGGTCTACGGGATCGGCCCCATCTCGGGATGCCACGTGAACCCGGCGGTCACCATGGGCTTCCTGGCCGCGAAGCGCATCGCGCTCACCGACGCCGTCGGGTACTGGGTGGCCCAGGTCGTCGGCGGGATCGCGGGCGCCGCCGGCCTCTACGGCGTCGTCCACAGCACGCCGCTCTACCACGCCAGCGTGGGGCTCGGCGCCAACGGCTACGGCGCGTCCTCGATCATCGGCGCCAATGCCGCCGGTGCCTTCGTCGCAGAGGTCGTCCTCACCTTCGTGTTCGTCTTCGTGATCCTCGCGGTCACCCGTCGAGCCAGCAACGCCACCGTGGCGGGGATCACCATCGGGCTCGCCCTGACGCTGGTCCACCTCATCGGCATCCCGATCGACGGGACGTCGGTCAACCCAGCTCGCAGCCTCGGCCCGGCCCTCTTCGTGGGGGGCTCCGCCCTGAGCCAGCTGTGGGTGTTCCTCGTCGCGCCGCTCGCCGGCGGGGTCCTGTCGGCCCTCGCCTACCACTTCTTCTATCCGAAGGGCGAGGAGGAGGCGGGCGTCGAGCCGGCGCCGGAGGAGCAGGCCGCATAGCAGGGCCACGCCGGCGTCGACGGGCGGCCGAGCGGCGCCGCCCGGGTCGTGTCCGCCGGGCACGGCGCCGTTGCGGCGGCCGGCAGGTGGCGCCGGCGCCGCCGCCGTCGTCGCCGTCGCCGTCGGTGGCACCTCGTTGGGCCTGGCGCTGAGCGGCGGCACCAACCGGGGAGCCCCCTCCGGTTCGTCCGTTCAGGCCGCCCAGCTCGCCTCGGTGCGGACGGGGTGCCAGGACTGGCTGCGGACGAACCCGTCCCAGCCGGGCACCGCGCAGTGGTGCGACGCGATGGCGCAGTGGATGCAGCAGCACCTCGGGCGCTACGGCGCCGGGCCGCAGGCGCTGTGGGGAGACCCGAGCGCGCTCGGGGCGGCGTGCGGGCAGTGGATGGCCGAGGGCCCGCCGCCCGGTGCCCCGGCGAGGCCGGGGGCGTGGTGCGGGGCGATGACCTCGTGGATGAGCGCGCACCTGGGGCAGTGGAGCGGCCGCGGCAGCTGGAGCGACTGGACGCGCGACGGACCGATGATGCGTGGTGGCTGAGCTGCGGCCCGCGGGGTCCCGGCTC
>JAJZYI010000204.1 GCA_021798135.1 Actinomycetes bacterium
GTCACCGCTCGGGGCGCCGGGTCCACGACCGCCCGGTGCAGCCCCGGCATCCGGTCCGCGGCGGCGTCTCGGACGCGCCGGCAGGGCGGGCCGCGCCGCCGGTCACTGCAGGGTCACCGCCCGGACGTCGGCGTGCACGGGCAGCGCCACGCTGCCGAGCACGCGCCCGGGGTTCACGACCTCGAAGCGCACCTCGCGCTCATCGTAGACGACGCTGCCCTCGGCGCTCCGGATGCCGACGGACACCGGGTAGGCCCCGTCGAGCAGCGGCACCGACTCGAAGCGGAAGTCGCAGACGCCGGGGCCCGCCGGCGCGTCGAAGCGCACGTCGAGGACCTGCGTGTCGACGCCGTAGACCAGGTCGCCGGTCGGGCTCAGGACGGTCAGCCAGAACACCAGGTCGTCCACAGGCCGCTCGGCCTGGAACCGGATGCTCACGGTCATCGGCTCGCCGGGGAGCAGGTGCGGCCTGGACCCGGTCCCGGGGTGCTCCACGTCCACCGCGGCGATGCGCACGACCGGGTCGGGTGCCGCCGCCCGCTGGTTGGGGTCGGCCACCTCCTGGCCCTCCCCCAGCGTCCGCAGGTGCTCGCGGAACAGCCGGATGGCCTCGCCCGGCGGACCCTCGCCGAGCATCTCGCCGGTGCCGAGCACGATGGCCCGGTCGCAGATCTGGCGGACGAGGTCGGCGGCGTGGGTGACGAACAGGATGGTGCGCCCCTCGCGCTGGAAGTCCCGGATCCGCCCCAGGCACTTGCGCTGGAACCGCTCGTCGCCGACGGCCAGGACCTCGTCGACCACCAGCACGTCGGGCTCGACGTTCACGGCCACGGCGAAGCCGAGCCGGACGTACATGCCCGACGAGTAGAACTTCACCTGCTGGTCGATGAACTGCTCCAGCTCGGCGAAGGCGACGATCTCGTCGAAGCGCTTGTCGACCTCCCGCGTCGACAGCCCCAGGAGCGACGCGTTCATGTAGACGTTCTCGCGTCCCGACAGCTCCGGCTGGAAGCCGGCGCCCAGCTCCAGCAGCGCGGCGAGCTGGCCGCGCAGCCGGACCTCGCCCTCGGTGGGGGTGAGGATGCCCGACACGCACTTGAGCAGCGTCGACTTCCCCGAGCCGTTGCGTCCGAGGATCCCGACGGTCTGGCCTTCGAGGATCTCGAACGACACGTGGCGCAGCGCCCACAGGTCCTCGTACGGGTTGCGCCCGGCGTGGAGGAGGCGCTCCTTCAGGGACTGGTGCTTCTCGCGGTAGAGGCGGAAGCGCTTGGAGACGTCGGTGGCGGTGACGGCGACGGTGCCCACGGCTCAGAGCTCCTCGGCGAAGTTGCCCTCGAGCCGGCCGAACACCACCATCGCCAGCAGGAGCAGCACGATCGACACGACGATGACGATGCCGTCGGCGGCGAGGTACCAGTGGGCGCCGTAGGTGGCCATGACCTGGATCGGCGTGTGCGTCTGGGTGCTGATGGCGTGGGGGACGTTGTAGAAGATGCGCTGGAAGGTCATGACGATCGGCGTCATCGGGTCGATCAGGTAGATCCACAACAGGTTGTGCTTGGCCAGCGCGTCGTGGATGTGCCCGGAGAAGGCGTACACGCCGGGCACGCCCCAGAACCAGGCGACGAGCAGCACCTCCACCAGGTGCTGGGTGTCGCGGAAGTAGACGTTGACGGCGGCCAGGAACACCGACACCGCCGCGGCGAACAGCAGCAGGGCGGCCAGGGCCGGCACCAGCAGCCACAGGTCCGACCACGCCGGGGCATGGCGGAACGCCACCAGGAAGGCGAGGAGCACGATCGACTGGAACAGGAAGAACATGAGGGCGGAGCCCACCGAGGCCAGCGGCAGGATCTCGCGGGGGAAGGAGACCTTCTTCACGATGCCGCTGTTGCCGACGATGGTGCTGGTGGCGCTCATGACGGCGGTCTGGAAGAGGTTCCACGCCAGCATGGCGGAGAAGAGGTAGATCACGAAGAGCGGGATGCCGTTCTTCAGGAAGTAGGCGAACAGCACGAAGTAGACGAGCAGCGTGAGGGCCGGGTTGAGCATCGACCACAGGAACCCGAGCACCGAGTTCTTGTACTTGACCTTGATCTCCTTGCGGACCAGGAAGACGAACAGCTCCCGGTTCCGCCACAGGTCCCGCAGGCGCCGGGGCAGGTGGACCCGCCCGGCCACGACCCGCTCGACCTTCGGCCCGCGCGAGGCGGCGCGCGCCTGGCGAACGGCCAGGGGCAGCAGCTCGTCCTCGTCGGCCGCAGCGGCGACGGCCGCCACCGGATCGGCGGCGTGCGGCTCGGGCCCGGCGTCGGGGCCGGTCCGGATGTCGGTCATCGGTCGGTCCGGGTCCGTCGCTGCTGGCTCAGCTCCGAGCCGCTCGGCTGCTCGCCTGCTCGATCACCGCGTCGATGAAGCCGTAGTCCTTGGCCTCCTCGGCGGTGAACCAGCGGTCGCGGTCGGAGTCGGCCTCGATCCGCTCGACCGGCTGGCCCGTGTGGAAGGCGATGCGCTCGGCCATCATCCGCTTCAGGTAGACGATCTGCTCGGCCTGGATGGCGATGTCGGCGGCCTGGCCCTGCATCTGGCCGGACGGCTGGTGCATCAGGATGCGGCTGTGCGGCAGCGCGAAGCGCTTGCCGGGCGTGCCGGCGCACAGCAGGAACTGCCCCATCGACGCGGCCAGGCCGACGCAGATGGTGCTGACGTCGCAGCTCACGTACTGCATGGTGTCGTAGATGGCGAGACCGTCGGTGACCGACCCGCCCGGCGAGTTGATGTAGAGGGCGATGTCGCGCTCGCCGTCCTCGGCCGCCAGCAGGAGCAGCTGGGCGCACACCAGGTTGGCGACCGACTCGTCGATGGCCGTGCCGAGGAAGATGATGCGCTCCTTCAGCAGGCGCTGGAAGACGTCGAAGCTGGCGCCTTCGGGGAGGCCGCCGAAGCGGTTGGCCCCGAGGGGGGCGGCGGGAGACGGAGCTGCAGCTCCGGGAGTCGACGCAGATGCCATGGTCCCGAGGCTACCCGCGGCGCGGGCATGGGGCGGTCACGGGCCGGTGCGGTCCGGGCGACGCCCCCGGCGGCGCGGGCTCAGCGGTCGGTCCGCACGATCAGGACGTCGCAGGGGGCATGGTGGGAGATCGTGTTCGGCACGCTCCCGAGCACGAAGCGGGTCCACGAGCGCATGCCCTTCGACCCCACCACCAGCAGGTCGGCCGGCAGTGACGCCGCCAGCTCCAGCAGGGCGGCAGCCGGGTCGCCGGGCACGGCAGCGGTCGCCACGTCGAGGCAGCCGAGCGCCGAGGCGAGATCGGCGGCCCGGCGCGCCACCTCCTCGGCCTCCGCCGCCCGGCTCACGCGCCAGCGGAGGTCGGCCGGCACCTCGTCGCGCTCGGGCGCCTCGGTGGTGGCGGCGAGCTGGCCCAGCACGCCCCCGCCGGCGGCGGGCGAGCCCGAGTCCGCCAAGGCGTAGGCGCACGCCACGGTCAGCCGGGCGCCGAACGCCACCGCCGTCGTGGCCGCCCTCCGCACCGCCTCGGTCGCCGTGACCGAGCCGTCCGTGCCCACCAGGACGTGGCGGACGGGCAGGGGGCGGATGCGTCCCAGGGCCTGCCGCTCACTGCGGGTGGCCCTGCCGCCACCTCCGGTCCCCCTCCCCGCTCCGGCGCCGGGTCGGCCGCCGCCCGTCGGGGCGCCGCGCCCCGCGGCCCGGGCCGCGGCGCGCGCCGCCAGCTCGTCGGGCCCAGGACCTGCAGGTGGCGTGCGCCGGGGCACAGGTAGGCTCTAGCACCCGCCGCGCTCGACGGCCAGCGCCGGGCGCAGCGGGGCCAGCGGGCGTGGCGGAACCGGTAGACGCGCCGGGTTTAGGTCCCGGTCCCTTCGGGGGTGGAGGTTCGAATCCTCTCGCCCGCACCGGCCGTCGCGTCGCGCCCGGCGGCACCCGGCCACCGGCGTCGCCGCCGGCCCGGAACCGGTCCCCAGCCGTCGCCCCGCCCGCCGCCCTGCCACGGCTTTGACGTTCCTGAGCGGCCTCGGCCATGCTGCGGCACGGATGGCGCCGGCAGGCGGGCACCGCGCCCGCGGGCGCGCCACGAGCGATCGAGGAGGACAGCGATGGGCATGCTCGACGGGAAGGTGGCGATCGTCACCGGCGCGGGGCGCGGCATCGGCCGGGAGGAGGCCCTGCTGCTCGCCGCCGAAGGTGCCAAGGTCATCGTGAACGACGTGGGCGCCTCGGTCCACGGCGAGGGCGGCGACAAGTCCCCCGCCCAGCAGACCGTCGACGACATCGTCGCCGCCGGCGGCGAGGCGGTCGTCAACGGCGCCGACGTCAGCTCCTGGATCGGTGCCGAGGGGCTCGTGCAGGAGGCCGTCGACCGCTGGGGGAAGCTCGACATCCTCGTCAACAACGCCGGCATCCTCCGCGACAAGATGAGCTTCTCGATGACCGAGGCCGACTGGGACGACGTGATCCGCGTCCACCTGAAGGGCCACTTCGCCTGCTCGCACTTCGCCGCCGTCCACTGGCGCGCGCGGTCCAAGGCCGGCGAGGACGTCTACGCGCGGATCATCAACACCGCCTCGGAGTCGGGCCTGTTCGGCAACGCCGGTCAGGCCAACTACGGCGCGGCCAAGGCGGGGATCGCCGCCCTCACCGTCATCCTCGCCCGCGAGCTCGAGCGCTACGGCGTCCGGGTGAACGCCATCTCGCCCCGGGCCCGCACCCGGATGACCGAGGACCTGTTCGGCGCCATGGCGCAGGCCGAGGAGGGCAAGTTCGACGCCTTCGGCCCCGCCAACGTCGCACCGCTCGTGGCCTTCCTCGCCTCGCCCGCCGCCGACGACGTGAACGGGCAGAACTTCGTCGTCTACGGCGGCTCCGTGTGGGTGATGCAGGGCTGGACGCCGGCCGGCTCGGTGGAGCGCGACAGCCGCTGGACGCCGCAGGAGCTCGCCGAGGCCAAGGGCAAGCTCTTCGAGAGCCACCCGTCCTCGATCCCGCCGTTCAGCTTCTTCTGATCCTCCCGGGGTCGCCGCTCCGGACGCAGTGACGTTCGCCTCTGGCGGCCAGCCGCCGGCCTCCCATGCTGGTCGCATGGGCATCGCACGGCGGGCCAGGTGCACTACGGCTCTCGGCGCAGCCGCCTACGCGGCGTGGGTGCGTCCTCGGCTGTGGCGCTGGGGCGCCGCCGACGAGGAGGTGACGGGGCCCTACCCGGGGTCCGAGCTCGTCCCCCACGGCGACAGGGCGGCGACGATGGCCGTCACGATCGAGGCCCCGCCGGCACGGGTCTGGCCGTGGCTCGTCCAGATGGGCGGCGATCGAGCCGGCTGGTACTCGTGGGACCGCCTCGACAATGGCGGGCGCCCGAGCGCCACCGAGGTCCACCCGGAGTGGCAGGACCTCGCCCTCGGCGACCACGTGCGGTACTGGAGGTCAGGTGGGGCGGTGGACGCCTGGGAGGTGGCGGCGCTCGAGCCGGAGAGGTTCCTGGGGCTGCGAGGGCTCACCGACCTGCGCGGTCGCAACCTGGACCCCCGCCGGCCGCGGCCGCGCGCCTACGTCGAGGGGCTGTGGGGCTTCCTGCTGCACGAGCTGCCAGGCGGGCGCACCCGCCTGGTGATCAGCGGCTACCAGGCCATGCGCCCACGATGGCTCGGGCGCCTCGTCTTCTACTGGTTCCTCGTCCCGGTGGTCTGGATCATGCAGGCACGCATGTTGGCGGTGCTGAAGCGGAACGTCGAGCGAGCAGCGCCGGCACCGGGCTGACCGCCGGCGCCGTCGACGACCGCCTCAGCCGCCGGGCTGGGCGCTCAGGCCGTCCAGACCCGCCCGGGATGCGCCTCGATAAAGTTGACTAGATAGATCATAATTAGGTACGGTGCCACATGCAGGCGGGCAGGCACCTCGGCATCGGCGGGCTCCACCTGCTCCGGGGCAGCCTCGGCGGGCTCCACCCCCACCTGGGCAGCCTCGGCGGGCTCCACCCCCACCTGGGCAGCCTCGGCGGGCTCCACCCCCACCTGGGCAGCCTCGGCGGGCTCCACCCCCACCTGGGC
>JAJZYI010000205.1 GCA_021798135.1 Actinomycetes bacterium
GTCGTCGACGCGTGCCTGGAGCTGTGCCAGTCGGACGAGCTGCACTTCGAGCCCGACGCCCGCCGGCCGTTCGGCCTCCTCCCCACGCCGCGGTAGTGCCCTGACCGCGGAGGTCCGGTCGATCGGCCGCCGGGCATCGGAGGGCCGCCGGCCGACCGTCCCGGTGCCGTCAGCACCGGATGGCGGACACGGCCAGGTGCTGCACGGTGGTCGTCGCGGGCGCGGTGCCCTGGCTGGTCTCCCACCACAGCTGGCTGCCGAGCACGACCGGCCAGCCGTCGGTGACGTAGCCCCCGGTGGGGAAGGCGCCACCGGCGTCGCACCAGGCGTGCGACCCGGCGCGCAGCAGGTGCCAGGCGACGGCCGTCGGGTTGCCGCCGTCCTGCCAGGCGAGCAGGGCGCCGTCGGGCAGCAGCAGCAGGCCGCCGGCACCGCCGGGGGAGAAGGCCGTGCCCCGCGCCACGCCGGGCACCGGCGGCACGCCCAGCACCTGCCAGGTCGTCCCACCGTCGGTGCTGTCGAGCACCAGGTAGGGCGAGCCGGCGTCGACCAGCAGCTCGGTGCGGGCGCCCAGCGACGCCAGCGTCGCCGGCATGCACGCCTGGACGGACGCGGGCCAGCCCGGCGCGGCCCACAGGCCGCTCCCGGCCGAGTGCAGCAGCGGCTGGGTCGTGCCGTTCATGGCGCAGTTGCCGGGCCGGTAGGCGCCGAAGCGCACGCAGGGGCCCGTGGCGGGGCAGGCGAACGGCACGGTCCGCCACGAGGCACCGCCGTCCGTCGTCCGTTCCACGAGGGGCGTCGTGCCCTGCGAGCCGGATCCGCCGGCCGCAGCGGTGCCGGCCGGTGCCGCGCCGCCCGCCGGCGGGGACGATCCCGGGCCGCTGGCCGGCGCGAAGCGCGCGTCGAGCGCGGTGCCGCGGGCGACGAACCCGCCGAAGCCGTCGCGCTGGGCGCCCGGCGGCACCGGCACCGGCTGCCAGCTGCTGCCGCCGTCGGTCGTCACGAGCGCCACGTCCACCACCGGCGGCGCCTGGTGGTCCGGCGACACGGTGAAGGCGGCGGCGACCGACGGCGGCCCGGCTGCCGGCTCGGCCAGCGGGGTGACCGCTGCGCAGCGCGGCTGCGATCCCATCAGGCCGTAGCCGAGGCGGGAGAGCGTGGTGGCGGCCGCAGCGAGCGGCACGGTGCGGCGCGCCCCGGGGCCGTCGACGGTGACGTGCCCGTTGCCGCACCAGCCGACCACCGACGGATCGCCCGGCTCGGTGGCGATCGGAGCGAGGCCGTCGACCTGCAGCACCCCCGCCGCTCCGGTGTCGACGCCGGCGAGCGGCGGGGGCGTGCCGACGGTGAACGTGGCGTGGCCGAAGTCGACCTGGGCAGCGCGTGCCTTCGCGTCGGCCTGGGCGGCGCGCGCCTTGGCCAGACCGGTGAAGGTGACCTCCGGCCCGCCACCGGCCCCGGCGGCCACGTGGAGCTCGAAGGCGAACGGCTGGTCGGACCCGATCACCGACACGATCGGGGCCCGGCCGGTGACCTTCACCACGTCGCCGGGCAGCACCCGTGCCGGCGAGGCGGCCAGCCGGGCGCAGGTCGGGCCGGTGGCACACCAGGCGGCGCTGGACGCGGAGGCCTCCAGGGTGAACGTGGCGCTCCCCTCCGCCGCGCCGAGGGCGCACCCGCCGACGACGGTCAGGCACTGGACGCCGATCCGGTAGCGGCCCGAGGTCGGGCGGACCACCCGGTCGGGATCGGCCTCCATCCAGGGGCCGCCCGGGACCACCACGGTGGCGCGGAAGGCGGTCGGCGACGTCCAGGTGAGCGGCACCGCGCTGTACTGCACGCCGGCCCGGCACCCGTCCCAGCAGGCGTCGGTGTACGAGGGGCGGCGCGACAGGGCGCTCGCCACGGTCCCGACGACGGTGACGGCGGTGCCCGGAGGGCCCGATGCCGGCTGCAGCCGGACGGTCACGCTCGGGCCGGCCCCGCCGGAGCCCTCGGGTGCGCCGCCGGTGCTCGCCGCCGACGTGGTGGCGCCAGAGCCGCCGGCCGCCGCTGCCTGCCGCGGCAGCAGGACCTGGCGGAGGGTCACCTGGTGGGGGCCCGGCGCCAGGCCCCCGACCCGCAGGCAGCCGGTGACGCTGCCGTCCATCTGCTGCTGCACCTGCACGTGGCCGGACGGGCAGCCGGCCGCACCGAAGGACGTGCCGGCACGGGTCGCAGCGGACCCGGACGACGTGCCGGCGCTGCCGCCCGATGCCGTGCTCGCCGGCGTGCGGCCGCGAGCGGCGCTCGAGCCTGCGGGCGTGGTAGCGCACGCGGCGAGCACCGCGGCAGCGGCGAGGGCCGCCGCCGCGGCCCGGCACCTGCCCGCCGCGTACTGCACCCTGTTCCCCTCGGCGACGAGCGCCTCGACCGCCGGCCGGGACCGGCGCTGCGGACCGGCGGGGCCCATCGGTGGTGCAGGCAGGCGCCGCCTCCGCGTTCCCATACCCATGTAGATGCCCACGGTCGGCCAGCCGTTCCAGCGGGCGGCCGTCGGGGCGCAACTCCCCGGCCGCTCGGAGGTCCCGCAGGGCCGGGGCGGCACCCTCCGCGGGATCGGCACCGCGCCGCACCGCGGCACCGGGCACGGAGGTCCCGCAGGGTTGGGGCGGCGCTGTCACCCCGCCCCGCGCACTGCCGCGCCGCACCGCGGCACCGGGCACGGAGGTCCCGCAGGGTTGGGGCGGCACTGTCACCCGCCTCCCCGCGCGCTGGCCCGCCACCGCGCGGGCGCGCGGCAGAGGTCAGCGGCCGGCCGCGCCGGTGGGGGCGTGCCGGTCGGCCGGGCCACCGCCGGGAGGCTGCCGGTCGCGGCCCTGCAGCACGTCGCGCAGGCGACGGTACTCGTCCTCGTCGATCTCGCCGCGGGCCAGGCGCTCGTCGAGGATGCGGGCGGCGTCGCCCGGCGGCGGCCCGCCCTCGCGGGAGCGGGCCACGCCGGTCACGACGAACCAGATCCCCCAGACGAGGACGCCGAAGAACGCCGCCATGGTCAGGAAGCCCACCAGCCACCCCCACCAGTGCACGCCGTCGCCCCAGTACCACATCATGGGGACCACCTCCTCGGGGCCGGACCTCGCGGGCCCGTTACCACCGTGCCGCGTGGGGCTCGCCCGGGCCTAGGGCCGAAGGGCACAGCTCCGAGCGCCTGGCACGCGCTCCCGGTCACGGCGCCCGCTCCCCGGGTCACGGCGCCCGCTCCCGGGGGTCGGCGCTCGTTGCCGGGGATCGGCGTCCACTCCCGGACCACGGCGTCCACTCCCGGACCACGGCGTCCACTCCCGGACCACGGCGTCCACTCCCGGACCACGGCGTCGTAGCCTGGGCTCGTGGCGACCGACCCGTGTCCCTTCTGCCGCCGGATCGCCGCCGGTGACGTCGTCGCCAAGGGCCGGCGCGTCACCGCGTTCCCCGACGCGCACCCGCTCTCCCCGGGGCACACCCTGGTCGTCCCCCTCCGTCACGAGCCCGACTTCTTCGCCCTGCACGCCGACGAGCTCGTTGAGCTGATGGTGATGGCCTTCGACCTGCAGGAGCGGCTCCGACGCGAGCTGGGCTTCGACGGCGTCAACCTCGGCGTGAACGCCGGCACCGCTGCCGGCCAGACCGTCCCCCACGCGCACCTCCACCTGATCCCCCGCTACCTGGGCGACACCCCGAACCCCGCCGGTGGCGTCCGCTGGATCGTCCCGGACCAGGCGAGGTACGGCGAGGGCACGCCGTAGCCCGCCGCGGTCCACCAGCCGCGGGTGCCGCGGTCCACCGGCCAGGGTGTCACGGTCCACCGGCCGCGGGTGCCGCCCGTCCGAACACCCACGGCTGCAACCGGTGACCGTGACGCCGAGGGCAGGGGCGTTCCCAGGGCGGGGGCACCGGGACCGCTACGGTGGCGCCATGGCGCAGCCGCCCATCCTGTCCTTCCTCGGAGCGACGGGCACCGTCACCGGCAGCCGGTTCCTGGTGGAGGCGGGCGGGAGCCGGGTGCTGGTGGACTGCGGGCTGTTCCAGGGGCTGCGCGAGCTGCGACGGCGGAACTGGGCGCCGTTCCCCGTGGACCCCGCCTCCATCCACGCCGTCGTCCTCACGCACGCCCACGTGGACCACTGCGGCTACCTCCCGGCCCTGGTGCGCAACGGCTTCACGGGACCGGTGGTCTGCACCCCGGCGACGGCCGAGCTGGCCGGCATCGTGCTCCCCGACGCCGCCCACCTGCAGGAGGAGGAGGCCACCTACGCCAACGCCCGGGGGTTCTCCAAGCACCGGCCGGCCCTGCCGCTCTACACGCGCGACGACGCCGACGCCGCCCTGGGGCTGCTGCGCCCAGCGACCTACGGCACGCCGACGGAGGTGGCGCCGGGGGTGTCCGTGGAGCTCGTGAACGCCGGCCACATCGTGGGCTCGGCCAGCGCCCTGGTCGCGGTGGACGGTGGCGCGCCGCGCCGCCTCTTCTTCAGCGGCGACGTCGGGCGCCCGGCCCACCCGGTCCTGCGGGCCCCGGCGACCCCGCCGCCGGCGGACGTGGTGCTGGTGGAGTCCACCTACGGCAACCGCCGCCACGAGCCCGAGGACGACGCCCTGGCGCGCCTGGCCGACGCCATCGTCCACGCCGCCGGCCAGGGCGGCACCGTCGTGATCCCGTCGTTCGCCGTCGACCGCACCGAGGTGCTCCTGGTCGCCCTGGGCCGGCTGGCCGCCGAGGGCCGCATCCCGAAGCTGCCGATCTACGCCGACAGCCCGATGGCCCTCGCGGTGCTGCAGGTGTACCGCCGCGCCATCGCCGACGGCGACCCGGACATCCGGCTTGCCGCCGGCGGGCCCGACCCGTTCGACGCGTCCGGCGAGCTCCACGAGCTGCGCACCCCCGACGAGTCCAGGTCGCTCAACGACCTCGGCTTCCCGTCGATCATCATCTCGGCCTCGGGGATGGCCACCGGCGGCCGCGTGCTGCACCACCTGGCGCGCTGCCTGCCCGATCCCCGCTGCGCCGTCGTCCTCCCCGGCTACCAGGCGGACGGCACACGCGGCCGCCAGCTCGCCGACGGCGCCCGCACCGTCAAGATGCTGGGGAGCTACGTGCCGGTGCGGGCGCGGGTGGTGGAGCTGCACGCCTTCTCGGCTCACGCCGACGCGGACGAGCTCGCCGCGTGGCTGCGGCCCGTGGCGCCTCCGGAGACCGCCTACGTGGTGCACGGCGAGCCCCAGGCCGCCGCCGCCCTGGCCGATCGGCTCGGCGACGACCTCGGCTGGCACGCGGTGGTGCCGGCCCAGGGCGAGCGCGTCCGGGTGGACCGCAGGCGATGACCGGGCCGGCGGCCGGGCGGGCGACGGGAGCGGCGACGGGGCCGGTGCGGCGCCTGGTGGTCGGGGTGATGGGCTCGGCCAGCGGGACCATCGACCCGTCGGTGTCGGCGCGTGCCCGGGAGCTGGGGCGGGCGGTGGCCGAGGCCGGCTGCACCCTCATCACCGGCGCGTGCCCCGGGCTCCCCCAGGACGCGGTGCTCGGCGCGTCGGCAGCCGGCGGGCTGGTGCTCGGGATCTCCCCGGCGCTGTCGGAGCAGGAGCACGTGGAGCGCTACGCCTCGCCGACGGAGGGCTTCGACGCGCTCATCTACACCGGGTCGGGCCTGATGGGCCGCGAGGTCGTGAACATCCGCTCGTCGGACATCGTCGTCATCGTCGGCGGGCACTCGGGCACCCTGGGCGAGTTCGCCATCGCCTACGACGAGGGGCGGCTCATCGGGGTGCTGACGGGCACCGACGGCGTCGCCGACCTGATCGGCGAGCTCGTCGACCGGCTCGCCAAGGAGACCGGGGCCAAGCTGCTCTACGACGACGATCCCGACCGGCTGGTGGCCCGGCTCGTCGACTACTACCGCACCACCCACTACCAGCGGCCGCACGCGCTCTACGGCGGCGCCGAGCGGGCGGGCGGGCAGCCGACGACGTAGGCGCGCCCCGGCCGGCACGCGGTTCGGGCGCCTGCCGCCGCCGGAGCGCCGCGGCG
>JAJZYI010000206.1 GCA_021798135.1 Actinomycetes bacterium
GGGTCGACCCCGGCGTCGAGCTTCACGGTGAACTCGGCCACGCAGATCACCGCCACCGCACCCGCCCTCGCGGCCGGCACCGTCGACGTCACCGTCACCACCGCCGGCGGCACCAGCACCACCTCCACCGCCGACCAGTACACCGCCGTCGTGCCCGCGCCGACGGTGACCTCGATCAGCCCCTCGACGGGCATCCTGGGACTCTCCGTCCTCGTCACCATCACCGGCACCAACCTCTCTGGCGCCACCGCCGTCTCGTTCGGGACCACACCGGCCCTCTTCACGGTGGTCTCCGCCACGCAGATCACCGCCACCGCACCGCTGCTCTCGGCCGGCACCGTCGACGTGACCGTCACCACCGCGGGCGGCACCAGCCCGATCTCCTCTGCGGACCGGTACACCGTTGTGACCCCGACCCCGACGGTGACGGGGCTGTCGCCGACGTCGGGCTCGACCGCCGGCGGCACGTCGGTGACGATCACCGGCACCAACCTGACCGGCGCCACCGCCGTGTCCTTCGGGTCGACCCCGGCGTCGAGCTTCACGGTCGACTCGGCCACGCAGATCACCGCCACCGCGCCCGCCCTCGCCGCCGGCACCGTCGACGTGACCGTCACCACCGCCGGCGGCACCAGCAGCACCTCGACCGCCGACCAGTACACCGCGGTGACCCCGGCCCCGAGCACGCCGCCCTCCGGTGGCACGAGCCCTCCGCCGCCGGTCGTCGTGGTGCCCACCGCACCGTCGATCGTGTCGATCGAGCCGGGCGACGGCGAGCTCACGGTCGCCTTCAGCGCTCCGGCGAGCGACGGGGGCAGCCCGGTCAACGGCTACACCGTGACGTGCGTGGCAGCGTCGGGCGCGACCACTTCGGCGTCGGCGCCCGCCGCCTCCGCTGCGGCCACGGTGTCCGGGCTCACCGACGGCACGCACTACACGTGCACCGTCGCCGCCTCCAACGCCGCCGGCTCGGGACCGCCGTCGGCGCCCGTGTCCGCCACGCCGCACGCACCAGGCCCCACGGCGCCTGCCGCGCCGGGCAACGTCACGGCGGTGCCGGAGCGCGGCGCCGCCGTCGTCAGCTGGTCGGCGCCCTCCTCGGACGGCGGCAGCCCCATCGTCGCCTACCTGGTCGGCAGCGCCCCGCTGTGCGGGCCCTGCACGGGCACCATCGTGCCGCCGGACCTCCGGTCAGCGACCGTGCGCGGCCTGCCCGCCGGGTCGACCGCGACGATGTGGGTGGTCGCCGTGAACCGTGCCGGCCTGCTGTCGCCCCGCTCCGCCACCGTCACCGTCAAGATCCCTGCCGCTGGCGGTTGCGCCTCGTCGTCGATCGGCGGTTGGCTCGTGGAGTGGAACGGGACCGTCGTCCCCGACGGGACGGGGCGGCCGCCGTACTTCGGTTCCGCTGCCACGGAGCACCTGCCGTCGGCGGTGTCCGCCATCGCGGCCACGCCAGACTGCCGGGGGTACTGGGAGCTCACCGCGTCGGGCCAGGTCTACGCCTTCGGTGACGCCGGCTACCACGGCGCCCCGGCGCTCGGCCCCGGCACCGGTGTTGCCGTGGCCATCCGCGGTACGCCGGACGGTCGTGGCTACTGGATCGCCACGTCGGCCGGTGACGTCTACGCCTTCGGCGACGCCCCTGACGTAGGGTCGCCGCAGGCGTCGGGGATCGCCCCCTCGGCCCCGATCGTCGCCATGGCGACGAACGGCGGAGGCGGCTACTGGCTGGTCACCGCCGACGGCTCGGTCTACGCCTTCGGCGACGCGCCGTACCTCGGCTCCCTGCCCGGGATCGGGGTCTCCCCCGCCGGCCGGGTCACCGCCATCGCCGCCACCACCGACGGCCGCGGCTACTGGATCGCCAGCTCGGGCGGCGGCGTGTACGCCTTCGGCGACGCCACGTACGCCGGCAGCCCCGGAACCTCCGCCCGCTCCGGCCCGATCACGTCGATCGCCGCAGCGCCGGGCGGTGGCTACTGGACCGTGACCGCCGGTGGCTCGGTGGAGGCGTTCGGCGGCGCGCTGCCCCTGTGGCCGATGCCGGTGACGACCAGCCCCGTGTGGGGGATCGTCGGCCTCTGACGGACCGTCCGGGCGGCGGACGGCTCGGCGCGCCGTCCGGCCGGTGCCGTCAGGCCGGCGGGGACGCCACGCGCAGGCGGACGGTGGCGTCGAGCTTGCCGAGCTCCACCAGCAGGTCGGCCGGCGGCTCCGGCACCACGTCAGCGATCACGTAGCCGACCTCGCCCCGGGTGCCCAGCAGCTCGCCCTCGATGTTGAGCCCGCGCTGGGCCACCAGGGAGTTCACCTCGGCCAGCACGCCCGGCACGTTGCGGTGGATGTACAGCAGGCGTGACCGGCCGGCCATCTCGTGCAGGTCGAGCCCGGGCAGGTTGACGCTGAGGGCGGTGGCGCCCTCCGCGACGAAGCGGGCCAGCTTGCCGGCCACGAAGTTGCCGATGTCCTGCTGGGCTTCCTCGGTCGACCCGCCGACGTGTGGCGTCAGGATGACGTTGGGCAGGCCCCGCAGCTCGGACACGAACGGCTCGGCGCCGCTCGCCGGCTCGTGGGGGAACACGTCAACCGCCGCCCCGGCGAGGTGCCCGGACTCCAGGTGCGCCCGCAGCGCCCCGTGGTCGACGACGAACCCCCGGCTCAGGTTGATGAAGAGGCTGCCGGGGCGCATGCTCGACAGCTCCTCCTCGCCGAACAGCTGTCGGTTGGCGGGACGCCCGTCGACGTGCAGGGTGACGATGTCCACCGACTCCAGGAGCTCGTGGAGCGTGCCGCACGACCGTGCGTTGCCCAGGGCCAGCTTGTCGGCCGTGTCGTAGAACAGGACGGTCATGCCCAGGCTCTCGGCGACGACGGACAGCTGGCTGCCGATGTTGCCGTAGCCGACGATGCCGAGCCGCCGCCCGCGGATCTCGTGGCTCCCCGCGGCGGACTTGTCCCACACCCCGTCGTGCATGGCGGCGTTCTTGTCCGTCAGCCGGCGGGTCAGCGCGATCATCTCGGCGATCGCCAGCTCCACCACGCTGCGGGTGTTCGAGAACGGGGCGTTGAAGACCGCCACGCCGCCCCGTGTCGCCGCGCCGAGGTCGATCTGGTTCGTCCCGATGCAGAAGGCCCCGATCGCCAGGAGGTCGGGGGCCGCCTGGAGCACCGCCTGGGTGACGTGGGTCCTCGACCGGATGCCGACGACGTCGAACCCGGGGAGCCGCTCGCACAGCTCCGCCTCGTCCATGGCCCGGCCCATCGTCTCGACGGCGAACCCCGCCGCCTCGAGGACCGACGCCGCGTCCGGGTGGATGTTCTCGAGCAGGAGCGCCCGGCGACGCCCCCCCGCCCGCTCGGTGGACCGCTGCGTCACGTCCGTCACCATCCCGTCGTCACTCGTCCCCATCGTCAGTCGTCGCCGTCACCGCGCCGGAGCTCCCCGCCGGTCCCCGCTGGCTGCAGGAGCGCCCCGTCGCGGTCGCCGTCGCCGTCGCCCAGCAGCACCCCCGGGTTGAGCACGCCGCGGGGATCGAGCGCACCCTTCAGGGCGCGCATGGCGGCGACCTCGGCCGCGCTGCGCGAGAGGCCCAGCCACGGGACCTTCGCCCTGCCGATGCCGTGCTCGGCGCTGATGCTGCCGTCGTGCGCCGCCACCAGCTCGAGCACTGCGCCGTCCACGGACTCGTCGTCGGCCGCGGGCCCCACCACGTTCACGTGCAGGTTGCCGTCGCCCACGTGGCCGAACAGCACCGCCGTGGCGCCAGGTGACGCCGCCGCCACCACCGCCCGGACCTGCCGCTCGAAGGCGCCCAGGGCGGCGAGCGGCAGCGTCACGTCCAGCTTGTGCGGGACGCCGAGGCTGTTCACCGCCTCGGTGTGGCGCTCCCGGTAGGCCCAGAGCCGGGCAGCACCGGCGTCGTCCTCGGCCACCGCGGTCGCGTCGTCGTCCACGTCCAGGTCCGCCAGTGCCGCTGCCAGCTCCTCGACCACGGCGTCCCGCCCGGTGACCTCGACCAGCAGGTACGCCGGGCGCCGGGCGGCGAACGGCGGTTCCACCCCGGCGTGCGCGCAGACCAGGTCCAGCCCGTCCTGGTAGAAGATCTCCGCCGCGCTCAGGCCGTCGGCCCGCCGTCGCAGCTCGGACACCACCGTCACGGCGGCGTCGGTGGACGCCAGGCCCAGCACGGCGACGGCCCGAGCCGGCTGGTGGGCCACCAGGCGCAGCCGGACGGCCGTCACGACAGCGAGCGTTCCCTCGCTCCCCACGACGAGCTGGGACAGGTCGTAGCCGGTGTTGTCCTTCACCAGGCCGGACAGGCGGGTGAGGACCGTGCCGTCGGCCAGGACGAGCTCCGTGCCGACCACCTGCTGCCGCATGGCGCCGTAGCGCAGCACGTGCAGGCCGCCCGCGTTCGTCGCCACCATGCCACCGACCGTCGCCGAGTCCCGCGCAGCCAGGTCGACGGCGAAGGCCAGGCCGGCGGCACGCGCCGCCTGCTGCACGGCGGCCAGCGTCGCGCCGGCGCCGGCGGTGACCTGGTAGGCGCCCGTGTCCACGGGGCCGATCGACGACAGGCGAGCCGTGCTGAGCACGACCGGGACCGGTCGGCCGGGCGCAGCGGGCGGCGGCACCGAACCTCCCACCAGCCCGGTGTTGCCTCCCTGGACCACCACCGGCACGCCCGCCGCGCCGCAGGCACGCAGCACGCCGGCCACCTCGCCGGTCGTCCCGGGCCGCACGACTGCGGACGCCGGGCCCTCGAACCGGCCCGTCCAGTCCCTCGTGTACCCGGCGACCACCTCGGGGTCGACCAGCACGTGGGCGGCACCGACCACCGCCGCCAGATCATCGGCCAGGCTGGCACCACCGGCTTGCGGCGCGGCGAGGGGTGAGGGCGACGTCATGGCTCGCCGCCACACTACCGCCGGCGGCCGTGCCCTCCTGCCGGGCCACCTCGGCCGTGCCCTCCGGCCGTGCCCTCCGGCCGTGCCCTCCGGCTGGCGCGGCCGCCGGACCGAGGAACCGCCGTCCCCAGGAATCCCGCCGGCAGGAACCGCCGCCCGGAGGCGCCGCGTGCCCGACGGTCCGCCGGCCGGAGGGGCCGCGTGCCCGACGGTCCGCCGGCCGGAGGGGCCGCGTGCCCGACGGTCCGCCGCACGGTGGACGGTGGTCGCGGGTCCCCCTACGCTCCGCACCATGCCCCTCCCGCCGCCCGCCGCAGACCGCACGGCGCTCGTCACCGGTGCGTCCTCCGGCATCGGCGTGGAGCTCGCACGCCAGCTGGCGCACCGGGGCCACGGCGTCACCCTGGTCGCCCGCCGCGAGGAGCCGATGCACAGGCTGGCCGCCGAGCTGCGCCGCGACGGCGTCCGGGCCGAGGTGCTGGCCGCCGACCTGGCGGAGCCCGGGGCGCGTGCCGATCTCGTCGCCCGGGTGGGCGCGCTCGGGCTGCACGTCGGCATCCTGGTCAACAACGCCGGGCTCGGCACCTCGGGGCCGGTGCACGGCAGCGATCCCGGGCGCGAGGCGTCCCTGGTCCGCACCAACGTGGAGGCGGTCGCCGACCTCTGCAGCCGCCTGGTACCGGAGATGGTCCGGCGCGGCTCCGGCGCGGTGCTCAACGTGGCGTCCACCGCAGCTTTCCAGCCGCTGCCCGGGCAGGCCGCGTACGCCGCCAGCAAGGCTTTCGTGCTGTCCTACAGCAGGGCGCTGCGGGCCGAGCTGGACGCCACCGGCGTGTCGGTCACGGCCCTGTGCCCGGGCCCGGTGGCGACCGAGTTCGGCCGGGTCGCCGGCTTCAGCGCCGAAGAGACCGCCGGCGCCCTGCCCCGGTTCATGTGGGTGCCGGCGCCGGCCGTGGCGGCTGCCGGGGTCGACGGCCTCGCCGCCGGTCGCGCCGTCGTCATCCCCGGCGCGGCGAACCGGGTGACGGCCCATCTGGCCGCGCTGACCCCGCGGCGGGTGCTGCTGCCGTTCCTGGCGCGCAGTCACCCGGCCCTGAAGCGCTGAGCCTCCCCGCCAGCCACGCAG
>JAJZYI010000207.1 GCA_021798135.1 Actinomycetes bacterium
CCGCAGCAGCCGGTCCCGGCCGGCGCCACCGCCCGGACCCGTCGTGCGCCCCGGCGGCGACCACCCCTCTCCTGCCAGCCTCGCGCCGTGCCGGCCGGGGCGCCCGCCCCCCGCCGGCGGTCAGGGCGCGGGCCAGGCCAGCAGGGGTACCAGCAGCTCGTCCTCGGTGAGCGAGCCGTGCCGGCTGGCGAGGCGGGTCTCGCCGGTGTCGGCGGGGTCCAGGAACGCCACCGGGTCCCGCGCCACCAGGGCGACGTCGCCGAGGCGGGCGGCCGACTCGGGGGCGAGGGCCCCGCCGAACCACCCGTCGTCGACGGCCTCTTCGCGCGAGACCACCCATGCCTCGTCCCCGTGCTCCGCCCGGGCCACCGCCAGCAGGTCCTCGGCGGCCCCGTCGCGGGCGTGCAGCCAGCGGAAGCGGCCCTCGCCCGAGACCAGCGCCACGCAGGACATGAGGTCGGGCCCGGGCATCCGGACGGCGTCGCCCACGTCGACCTGCCCGTGGTCGGAGGTCATGACGAGCGCCGCGCCGGGCGGCAGGACGCCCACCAGGTCCGCGACCAGCCCGTCGACGTACCGCAGCTCGGCGTCGTAGTGCTCGCCCAGGCCGAAGCGGTGGGCCACCTTGTCGATCCCGTCGTAGTACGCGTACACGAGCGGCTGCCCCTCGGCCAGCAGCCGGCGCACCTCGACCACCATGCTCGACGGTACCGCCCAGCCCACGATGTCGCTCCCGCCCAGGTGGGCGGCGGTGAAGCCGGTGGAGGCGAAGTCCCCGCGCGTCACCACCGGCACCCGGGTCCCGCCGAAAGCCGGGACGGGCTGGACCGAGCGGACGGGGAACCTCCGCCGCGCGTCGCCTCGCTCGGTGGACCACCGAAGCACGTTCAGGATCTCGCCGTCCACGTGCAGCCTGTACCCGAGGACGCCGTGGCGGGCCGGCACGAGCCCGGTCGCCAGCGAGGTGAGCGCGGTGGCCGTGGTCGTCGGGGCCACCGAGGTGAGCGGGCCGCCCGTGCCCGCCGCCATCGCGGGGGCGAGCGCCAGCCGGGCCTGGAGCTGGCGCCAGCCGAGGCCGTCGAGCGTGAGCAGCACCACCTGGTCCGCGTGCAGCACGGCGTCGGGGAGCCACCTCGGTGCCGGCCCCGTCCCGCGCCGCAGCAGGGCGGGGACCACCGACGCGATGCACGCGCCCCCGTAGTCGGGGCGCGCCGGCGCCTGCGTCTGCTCCGAAGTGGCCACCTCGGCACTGTATCCCCGCCCGGCCGGGGCGCCCGGACGTCGGGGTCCGGGCTCGTGCCCCAGGTAGCATCGGAGCGTGAAGGTATCGACGCGCGGCGACTACGCGAGCCGGGCACTGCTGTCGCTGGCGCTGCACCCCGAGGAGCAGCCCACCTCGGTGCGCGACATCGCCGAGCGGACCGGCCTGCCGCAGCCCTACCTGGAGCAGATCCTCCTCGCCCTGAAGGGCGCCGGGCTGGTCCGCTCCAAGCGGGGCGTGGGAGGCGGCTACGTGCTGGCGCGCCCCCCGTCGGAGATCACGCTCGGCCAGATCGTGAGCGCCGTGGACGGACCGATCTCCGCCGGGGACTTCGGCCGCCCGCACGAGAACGGGGCGTGCGAGCACGAGGGGCAGTGCGTGCTGCTGGCGGTGTGGGCGGACGTCGGCGAGCACATGCGGGAGCACCTCGACTCCTTCACCCTCGCCGACATGGTGCGCCAGGCGACCGGCACGGCTGCGCCGGCGCCGCTGCACTGAGCCGGGCGGGCCGCGGTGGGGCCGGCACGGGCCGCGGCCGTCGCCATCGGCATCGTGGTGGTCCTCGGCGACGTCGGCGACGTGGTGCGGGCGCTGGTCGTCCCCCGCCCGTACACCGGCGGCCCGATCGCCGCGCTCCTCCGCCCGCCGCGCCGGGCGGCGCTGTGGGCGGGACGCCGGTGGCAGCGCCGCCCGTGGGGCGAGCCCCTGCTGGCCGCCACCGAGCCCACGCTCCTCCTGCTGCGCCTCGCCCTGTGGCTCGCCGCCCTCGTCGTCGGCTTCTCGCTGGTCGTGTGGGGCACGGGGCACGGGTCGTGGCAGCGGTCGCTCGTCGCCAGCGGCTCGTCGGTGTTCACCCTGGGCTTCGCCACCAGGTCCGGCACCGTGCCGGCGGTGGTCGCCTTCCTCGCCGCCGCCATCGGCCTGGTCGTCGTGGCCCTGCAGATCGCCTACCTGCCCGCCCTGTACGACGCCGTCAACCGCCGCGAGACCCTGGTCACCACCCTGGAGAGCCGGGCCGGCACGCCGGCGTGGGGCCCGGAGCTGCTGGCCCGGCACCACCTGGTGGGCATCGAGCGGAACCTGCCCGCCCTCTACGCCGACTGGGAGCGCTGGGCGGCCGACGTGGCCGAGAGCCACACCGCCTACCCCGCGCTGCTGTGGTTCCGCTCGCCGCACCCGGGGAACTCCTGGCTCGGCGCGCTGGCCGCGGTGATGGACTCGTGCGCGCTGCTCCTCGCCCTGTCCCCGTCCGACGCTCCGCCCGAAGCCCGGCTCTGCGTCCGCATGGGGTTCACCTGCCTGCGCGACGTCGCCCGGGTCCTGCGCGTCCCGTTCGACCCCGACCCGCACCCCGACGACGACATCGCCCTGCCCTACGAGTGGTTCGCCGACGCGGTCGCCCACCTCGACGCAGCCGGCATGCCCCGCGAGCGAGGCCCCGAGGAGGCGTGGCCGCACTTCCGGGGCTGGAGGGTCAACTACGAGCCGATCGTCGACGCCCTGGCCCGCATCCTCGTCGTGCCGCCCGCTCCGTGGCTCCACCCCGGGGTCCCCGGCGCGCCCCGGCCGGCGCGCCCCGTCGACCGCGTGCCGCGGGCCTCCTCACCCGGGGCGACGCGCTGACGCCGGGCGCCGCTCACACGACACGCCGGACGTCCCCCGGCGCCGCTCACACGACACGCAGGACGTCCCCCGGCGCCGCTCACACGACGCGGCGGATGTCCCCGCCGGCCAGGTTCCACGCCGAGATGACCGGCGTGCCGTGCTCCCAGCCCAGGACGCCGATGGCCGCCGGCCCGAGCTCGAAGTGCGCTCCCGACGCGGCCTGGAGCCCGAGCCACCGCGCGGCGACGACCCGCAGGACGTGGCCGTGGGCGAAGGCGATGGTGTCGCCGGGCGCCGCGGCCGCCGCGGCCACGACTCGGTCGGCCCGTGCCGCCACCTGGTCGAGGGTCTCCCCGCCGGTCACGCCGTCGTGCCACAGGGTCCATCCCGGGCGCTCGGCCCGCACCTCGGCCGACGTCCGGCCCTCGACGTCGCCGTAGTCCCACTCCGCCAGGTCGTCGCACACCGCCGCGCTGGCGCCGAACCCGGCCAGGTCGCACGTGCGCCTGGCCCGCTCCAGCGGGCTGACCAGGACCGACGAGAACCGGCACCCGGCCAGCCAGTCGCGCAGGACCGCTGCCTGGCGCTCGCCCTCGGGCAGCAGCGGCACGTCCGTGCGCCCGGTGTGGCGCCCGTCGCGGCTCCACTCGGTCTGGCCGTGGCGGACGACCACCAGGCGGCCGGCGGCGGCCCGGCCGGCACCAGGGGGATGCCGGGCCGGCGGCCCGTCCCCGTTCGGCCCGGCGGGCTCGCGGTCGGCGTCGGCTGGCGGCGTTGGTGCGGGCATGCGCCCCAGCGCAGCACCCCGGCGTCGCGCCTCGCAAGCCCGGCCGGCCCGCGGACCTGCACCCCGGGCGTCGCACCCCAGCGCAGCACCCCGGGTTCGCACCTCGCAAGCCCGGCCGGCACCCCGGACCAGCACCCCGGACCCGCTCCGCGGGGCCGGCACCGCCACCGCGCACCCCGGGGCCGGCACCTTCCCCGGGCATCGCCTCGGGCATCGCCGCCGGGTCAGGAATGCGGGTGACGACAGCGGTGTTGTTCCCTGCGAGCACCCCCTGACGGAGAGATTCGACCGATGCCCAAGCGCACCACCAGCACCCCTGACAGCATCCGCCTGTTCCTGGACGACCTCGACCGGTACCCCCTGCCGGACCCCGACGAGCAGATCGAGCTGGCCAAGGCCGTCGCCGCCGGCGACGACGACGCGCGTCGCCGGATGGTGGCTGCCAACCTGCGGCTCGTCATCCACTGGGCCCGTCGCTACCAGGACCGGGGCGTGGACTTCGCCGACCTCGTGCAGGAGGGCACCTTCGGGCTCATGCGGGCCGTCGACAAGTTCGACTGGGAGCGAGGCTTCCGCTTCTCGACCTACGCGACCTGGTGGATCCGGCAGTCCCTGCAGCGGGCCGTCCAGCAGCACGGCAACACCATCCGCGTCCCGATGGAGGTCGCCGAGCTCGCCCAGCGGGTGGACCGCGCCACGTGGGAGCTCGCCAACGAGCTGGGCCGCGACGCCACGGCGGCCGAGGTGGCCGACGTCGCCGGGGTAGACCCGGACACCATCGAGTCGCTGGGCCAGACCGCCCGGGTGACCGCCAGCCTCGACCAGCCCGCCGGTGCCGACAGCACCACGGCGCTCGGCGACCTCGTGGGCGCGGACGAGACGGCGTTCGAGGACGACGTGGAGCGCAAGCTGGTCCTGGAGCGGGTGCGCGCGGCCGTGGACAAGCTCGACGACCTGGAGCGCGCGGTGCTGAACATCCGCTTCGGCCTCGACACCGGTTCGCCGACGTCGCTGCAGGCCACGGCGGCGCAGCTGGGCATCGGCGTGCGCCGGGCGCGCCAGGCCGAGGCCCGCGGGCTGCAGCAGCTCGCGCTGGCGCCCGAGGTCGTCGCCGCTCACGCCGCCGCCTGACGTCCGCCGTCCACGGCCGGCCGGCGGTGCCGGTCGGCCGTGGACGGGCCCGCCGCCGCGCTCAGGCGGCCAGCGCGGCGAGCACCGCCCGGAGGTCGTCGGGCAGGTCCGACTCCCAGGTGCGCTCCGAGCCGTCGGGGTGCCGGAGGGTGAGGCGCCAGGCGTGCAGGAACTGGCGGCGGGCGCCCAGGACCTCGGTGGCCTGGCGAATCGCGTGCGGCGGCGAGTACCGGGGATCACCGACGACGGGGTGGCCGATGGCGGAGAGGTGCACGCGCACCTGGTGCGTCCGGCCCGTCTGGAGCTCCACCTCCAGCAGGGCGCACGCGAGGGGCGAGGCGAACGCCTGGCGGACCCGGTAGGCGGTGCGCGCCGGGCGACCGCCTGCAGCCACGGCCATCTTGGTCGGGGTCCGCGTCGAGCGGCCGAGCGGGGCGTCGACGAGCCCGGCGGCAGCAGCCGGCACGCCGTGCACGAGCGCCAGGTACGACCGCCGCGCCTGGTGCCGGCGGAGCTGCTCACCGAGCGCCGTGAACGCCCTGGGGCTGCGCGCCACCACCATCAGCCCGGACGTGTCCTTGTCGAGCCGGTGGACGATCCCCGGGCGGGTCGGGTCGCCCAGGCCCTGGCGCGGCAGGTCGGCGAGGTCCGGGTAGCGGGCGAGGAGCCCGTCCACCAGCGTGCCGCCGGCGTGCCCCGCCCCGTGGTGCACGACCAGGCCGGCAGGCTTGTCCACCACCACCAGGTCGGCGTCCTCGTGGACGACGGCGAACGCCACCGAGGGGTCGGGGCCCGGTCCCTCCACGCGTCGCTCGGGCAGCACCATGGCGAGGTGCTGGCCGGCCCGCAGCGGTCGGCTGCGCTGCGTCACGACGGTGCCGTCGACGACGACCTGCCCCTCGTCGACCAGCCGGCCGGCGACGGACCTGGTCAGGCCGCCGAGCGTGGCGACCGACCGGTCGACCCGCTCGCCGTCGAGGGTGGCCGGCACCGTGAGGGCCACGGCGCCGGCCGGCTCCTCGCCCGTCATCGGGAGCTCCGGGACCTGTCCTCGGCCACCGGCTGCTCGCCCGTGCCCACGGGTCGCCCAGCCGTGCCCCCGGCGACAGATCCACCGGGCCCGCCGGCAGCAGCCGCGTCCCCCGGCCCGCCGGCAGCAGCCGCGTCCCCCGGCCCGCCGGCAGCAGCCGCGTCCCCCGGCCCGC